>DASYYH010000026.1 GCA_035934015.1 Candidatus Acidiferrales bacterium | reverse complement strand
AAAATCCGTGCCGTCCTGATGGCCGATGTCGTGGAGTGTGCAGATGTGCGGATGATTCAAGCTGGAGACCGCGCGCGCTTCGCGCTCGAAGCGCTGTTTTGCTTCCGTATTTTGCGTGAGATGCTGCGGCAGGATCTTGATGGCCACGTCGCGCCCCAGACGCGTATCCCGCGCGCGATACACTTCTCCCATCCCGCCCGCGCCCAGCGGTGCGCCAATCTCATAGGGGCCTAAACGCATCCCAGGTTGGAGGGCCATAATCTGGCCGCAGATTATGGCAGGCTTGCTAACTCAAAGCTACTCGGAGTGCGGCTCGAATTGTCCATGGGTCAGCCTTGTGGTCGAAACAGCGCCAGTAGCGCCTGTCCCTGAATGCCGCCCGTCGCCGCGCAGCGACCAGGCTGAAATGTAGCGATGGCAAGCAGTGTTTTATGTTTTGCAGGACATCTGATGATGAATCGGGGTATTAAAAAACGACATGTAAATTCGGGGTTCTGCACTTCTGCTTTTTGGGATTCGCGATGCGGGCCGTTCCTCACCCATCCGCCGTGCAGGTTGCAGCTAACTCTTCAAACTATCCAGAAAAGCGCACAGCGCCTCGCCTGACTGAATCATCAGCTCCGCGTCTTGGGTATTTCTCATCGTTCCCCAAATTCCCATCTGGCAGGCCACGATCAGCGCCGCGACTCCCTTGGTCGCAACATTCTTCTTGATTTGCCCACTTTTCTTGGCGCGCTCCAGCGCATCCACCAAGGCTTGGCGCTGCCGCCTGTAACTCCGTTCAATGCGCATCCGAAAACCTTCATCGAGCGGCGACATTTCCTGCGCCAGATTATTCAGCGGACACCCATGTGCAATCATCTCGGTATCCGCCACATCTTCCCGAATGTTCCGGCGAAACATTGTCTTGATGGTTTCTATCGGATCGCTCGCGTCTTTCAAGGGATCGATCCATCGCGGATTGCCCGATGGCTGAATCACCTCTTCCACGATGGCGTATCCCAGCTCCGCCTTATTCTTGAAATAGTGAAAGAGGGCGCCCTTCGTGGCGCCGGACCTCTCCGCGATATGGTTTAAGCTCCCGCCCTGGAAGCCGTTCTTATAGAACTCTTCGAAAGCCGCCTGAAGAATCCTCTCTCTTGTACCATCCATATTTTTGAATACTCCTACCCCGTCTCATCATACCTTATTTATTTCGCCGATATATCACCGGCGTCCGGAGCACGTCGACAACGTGATATAGAGTCTGACCGGCTTGCCGCGTTACAGCGAAACGTCTGTTCAATTGCCTCCACACGGTCGTTCGAGTCAAGACGCGCTCCCCACTCTGTTCGAGCGCTGCTCTGATCGTTGCGCTTGCCATACGGCTTTATCTAGTGGAACGCAAGAGTTCCATCAGACCAGTATGGCACCGCAATTGGCACAGTCCGCAACGGCGGCAGCTCTTTGTTCAGTGGACTATCCGGTTTGTCTGGGTCCGGAAACCACAGGGAAGTAGAAGAAATGGGCGAGTTCGGATCATTGGCGTCCAATTCAGCAGAATTTTTTATCGGCAAGAAAAACATCACGTGGCACAAATTGTGTGTATGGCCCAAATGAGAAAGGTATGCATCCTTGGACATCATGTAGCTCATGGCCCCCGGCTCCACCGGCGGAATCTCCTTCTTCGCATACGCTTCTTTAATCCCCGCAATACGCCCATCTACAGAGGTCACTCCAGCCAGCGTCATTTGCGTCAGCTTGTAAAAAATCGGCAGGATTGACCGCACAGCCGGCGGATTCAGGCAAATGGGCCCGTTCTGCTTCGGACTCCAGACATCATAAAAGTCAATGCTGGCCGCCCACGACGGTCCCGCCATGCACACAAAACCGTTCGTACCTTTCACTGCTGTCTCCCAGCCTTTGGCCGTCAGCACTAAAACAGTCGCATCCTTTGAAATGTCCGGGGGAGCGGCGCTTCGCGCCAGTGCGATTGCCGCATTTCGATCCATTAGATACTGCCCAATCGGCAGCATCTTCGGATAGGGTCTCTCATCCTGCGCCCGCGTGACCACCGCCGTCGCTGCCAGTACGACCACCGCAACGGCCCCCGCTAGAATTTTCCCCATAGCTCTTCGTGCGATTTTTCTCGGCATCTTCAAGCGCTCCATAGTTGCCTCTTCCCTCACAGCAATGCTGTTCCTGCATCCAGTATCAACATACCGACTGGTCGGTACACTGTCAACACATTTCTCTGCCTCTCGCGATCAACTCATCTCAAACTTCTAGGCATTTGTATCGAGAAGTAATGACATCCCAACCTGCCTATCATGCCGTTGCTTTGCCAATCCAGAAGTGCCGTCGGGCCACCGTGGCACCGCAGAATTGAAGTAAGCGGATAGCGCGCCGCTTCTATTCCAGTGGAGTGATAGAGGGGCAAGCGAGAAATTCGCTGGGGAGCACCTAATTCTTCCCCTAGTTTGATTTTGGTGAAACAGCAGCAAAGCGTTCCACCAGTTTTGCCAGAGCATTGGGTGCCTCGTCAGCGACGTAATGTCCTGCGCCTTGAATCGTCTCCACGTCCACGTTCGTGCATCCATGCGCCCGCATCGCAGCGGCAATACGCGGCAAGAAGGTTTCGACGACGTCATGTTCGCCTGCGCCGATGACGAGCGGAATGTCCGTGCGCCCGGTTTGCGCGGCAAAAAACTTCGCATCTGCGGGAAACGCCCGATAGGTCTCAAACGCAGCCGGCAGGTGATCGGGATCCCTGTAAGCGTATGCGTAGTGGTCCACGTCGGCGTCGCTCAGCTCTCCAAGAAAATATCGGAAATACTCCGCTTGGCGGCCGCTCACCAACTTTTCCGCCACGTCACTCTGATTAAAGCGCACGTGCCACGCGCGATCGACAAGCTCCTGCCACGGGTCGAGGCCAGGAAACGCCGAATCCAGAATCATCACCCCACGCGCCGTCTCCCCATACCGGCGTGCAAACGCGTAGGCCACCATTCCTCCGACGTCGTGCCCGACGACATAGACGTGCCCCAAGCTCAGGCTAGCCACCAGCTGATGAAGATCTTCGGCAAGGTTCGCTGCATCGTAGCCATTGTCGGATGGCGCGGATTCGCCCACTCCCCGCAGGTCTACCGCGATCACCGTGAACCGCTGCGCTAAAAGAGGCATAACACGACGAAACTCGTACCAATCCTCGGGAAATCCATGCAGCAAGACAACCGCAGGGCCGCTTCCTCCGCGGACATAGTGGAGTTCCGTGCCATTCACCTTCGCAAACTTCGACTCAAAGCCACTTCCCAATGGCTCGTCAGGTGCTGTGGTGACAGGCTTCATGGGTTCATCATCGTTGACTCTTGGGAAGAACTTCCGTATATCGGCTACCAGAAGATCGGGTTGCTCAAGCGCCGCGAAGTGCCCGCCTCTGGGCATCCTCGTGTATTGCACAACGTTATAGCTCTGCTCGATCCAAGAGAGTGGCGTAGAGTACACTTCCTTCGGAAAATCCGCGAATGCCACAGGAGTTTTTAGATACGGAAGTGGCGCTGCTTCTCTTTCCTCGAGGCGATTCTCGCGGTATATCCGCATCGCGGAACCTATCGTACCGGTCACCCAGTAGAGCGTGACATCTGTCAGAAATGTGTCGCGGTCCACGGCGGTAAGAAAATCGCCGTTGTTATCCGTAAGGAATTGGAATTTATCGATCATCCAGGCCAGCCATCCAACCGGTGAGTCAGTCAGGGCATAGGCAAGAGTCTGGGGTTCACTGGATTGCAGGTTGAAAAAACTGCTTTCTTCCGATTGGAAATAGGAATAGCGCCTCCGCTCAAAGTCGCTCATTTTTGCAACCGCTTCTTGGTTCGGAGGATCTGCGTACAAAAGGTTCAGGTGCAGCCCGATCACGTGTTCGGGTGCCTGGCGAGCGATGTCGCGGGCTATCTCAGAGCCCCAATCGCCACCCTGAACACCGTAGCGGGAATAGCCTAAGCGATCCATGAGCGCGATAAGAGCACTCGCCATGCGCTTTGGGCCCCAGCCTCGCGCTGTCGTTGGTCCGGAAAATCCAAATCCGGGAAGCGAGGGGATGACCACGTCAAACGCCGGCGTGCTGGCGTTCTTCGGCTGTGTGAGCGGCTCGATCATTTTCAGAAATTCGAGGAACGAACCGGGCCATCCGTGAATCAGCAGCAGCGGAATTGCGTCGGCGCGGGGCGAACGCTCATGGATAAAATGAATTCGCTGCCCGTCAATCTCCGTCGTGAACTGATCGAAGCTGTTGATGCGCGCCTCTTGTGCGCGCCAGTTGAATTGTTTCTGCCAGTAGTCCGCCAATTCGCGCACTTTCTTGATATCCACTCCGTACTCCGAAGTTGTGCCGGGGAGCTGGTCGGGCCACCGGGTGGCTGCCAAGCGACGATCGAGATCCTCAAGAACGGAATCCGCAACATGCACCTTGAACGGCTGAATATCTGACGCTTGGGATTGCTGCTTCGCATTCGACGTTCTTGCATCCGTGTGAGCTGAGGCTTCCGTCGCCGGCGCTGGCTGCGATTGTGCGCTCGCTTGAGTCGTCACCAGCAGCAGAAGTGCCAATATCCCCGCTATGATTCTGCCGAAAGTTCTCCACGCAATCCTGGTCGGATGATCCGGGTCACGCAATATCTTGTCGGTGTCAATCACGCCGTCAAAGGCGCCGCTGGACCGTATCCATTGGTTGATCTTCTGTCGAACGGCTTCCTTCGCATCCGAGTAGTATCCGGGCATCGTGAAATTCGCTCCCTCAAGTGGAATCACCGTGCAACCGAAAAAAACGAGAATTGACAAGGCCGCCTCTCAGACGAGGAACTGCACCTCGAAGTAATTCAGTTGTCGTAAAAAGAGCTTATTTCTTCGGCCGCTCGCACACAAAGTTCGAGGCGTCATTCGGATCGCCGCTGCCTTTGTACTTCGCTGCCTGCGGATACGGGCACAGAGGCCGCGTCATCTTTGCATGCGTTTCGTCCTCGCCTTCAAACTTCGACGCAATAATTGTTGACGGCACCGTGCCCTTTTCCACCCACTGTTCCAAAGATGCGTCCACGCTGTGCTGCGGGTCGTCGAACTTCAGATCATAGAACGCGCCGAACGAATCCGGCCCCGGGCCTCCCAAGCAGTGTTGCATGCCCGGCACCATGTAGAGACGGACGAAAGAGTCGACATCCTTTTGCGCCATCTTCCTGACGACGCTCTCGTAATAGTTGATCGTGCTCAACGGCGTGATTGCCGGATCATTCCAGCCTTGATAGAGAATCAACTTTCCTCCACGGGCTTTGAATGGGTTGAGGTCGGGATCGGTAGCGTTCAGGATCTGCGCAAATCTCTCATTGGCTGCTTTCAGGTCCGCATCAACCTTGAACGTCTTGTAGTCCCAATCGGACTTCCCGAATACAAAGTCGGAAAAGAATCCGTTGGCGGAAGACGCAATGGTACTCTTCCCGGGCGCCGGGCCGGTGATCCAAACGTCCCAGCCGCCTGGACCCCCGCCTTGACTCTCTTCGCCGCCGGGCAGATAGCCGGGGTAAACTACGCGCCCTTTGGAATCGAGCATTCCCGCGTAGAGTTTCTTCAGCGCAGTGACCTGCGCGGCTGTCAGGCATTTATCGGAATCCCCTCCCTTGCACTGGATCGTCGCGGGATCGAAGTGACACTGCCGCGGATCGTTCAGAATGCCATCGTGCACCCCGTCCGCCACGTCGCACGCGGCGTTCACTGCCGCTGCAATCGTGGGAACCTTTGCCGGAGGAATGAAGCTGGCCGGATCCATTGTCAGGACCTGGGCGTCATAAGCAAAACTCACGAACAGAGCAGTGAGGTCGGTCACCGGAGCGCCGGCTAAGATCCCGTCATAATCCTCGGGATAACGCTGGGCTTCGATCAACGCCTCGCGCCCGCCGTTGGAACATCCGGCGAAGAATGAGTGCTCTGGAGGCTTGGAGTAATAAGCCGCGATTACTGTCTTGGCGACGCTCGTCATCTCATGAATTCCTCGATAGGCGTAATCGATAATCTTTTCCGGGTGCCCCAACGCCCAGCCCGCATCGAAGGGGGATGATCCCGTATGTCCCGTGTCAGTCGCCGTCGCGGTGTACCCCGCCTTCATCGACGTTGCGAGTTGCACAATGTCAATCTGTCCGGCGAATCCGCCACCGCCGATTCCTTGCAGCTTGCCATTCCATCCCGAGACCGGAAGCCAGACTTCGATTTTAATGTCGGAGTCTGAGGTCGGCTTCGCCTCGGCAACGACGCGGCAGAATGCCGGAAGACTCTTATAAAAAAGTGCGAGTTCGCTGCCGCTCTTCGGTGTCGGAGGGCCGTTGAACGTGCCCGCCGCAACCGTCTGCGCAAACGTAATCGTGGTGTTGGGAACCTCTGCCGCAGTCAGGCGTTCGCACGCGTCCTGGGCGACCGCTCGCCGTGCCGCACCCAGCACGGCAACCAAGGTAACGGTCGCCAATATGATGGTTGGGATTGTCTTTTTGTCCATCGGTGTTCTCCTTATGAATGCGTAATAAATAGGTATCTCAACGAGCCGCCAGCTTCGAGAGCCCGCAGCTCCTTTTCATGACTTGAATCGCACTAAGATCGGCCGTCAGCGAGAATGATCGCCCCCCATCGAGTCCGCCGGCGTGCCGTCGGACCACGTCAGTACCGCGATAACGAGTGTGCGCATCGGAGGCATCTTCTGAGCCGCCACGAAAGGCATCACATGGCAAAGGTTGTTCGAGGTGCCGTCAGCAAGGTATGATTTCTTGGACATCATGTAGCCCATGGCTCCCGGTTCCACAGGGAGCAGTTCTTTCTTCGCATACGCCGCCTGAATGCCGGCTATGCGCTCCTCTTCAGAATCGCCAGCTAGCGCCATTTGTGTTAGCTTGTAATAAGTGGGTAGAACGGACCGCACCGCGGCGGGATTGAGGCAATCCGCTCCTCTTATCTTCGGATTCCAAACCTCCGGAAAGTCAACGTGACCTGTCCAGCCTCGCTCGACTAGGCACACAAAACCGTTTGTACCCTTGACCGCCGTCTCCCAACCCTTGCGCGTCAGCACCAACACACTCGCATCTTTTGAAATCGCCTCCGGTGCCGCCGATCGCGCCAACGCGATTTCCGCGTCTCGGTTCATCAAATACTCGTCAATCGGCGCCATTTTCGGATATTTCTTCTTCAGATCCTCTGCCGATTGCGCGGTGGCTCCAGCCGCCGCCAATATCACCAGCACCAACACCGCCGCCACGATTCTTCCAGAAGTTCTCCCCGCAATTCCCCGCCGCACGTCCAAGATCTCCATGGCTTCGTCCTTCCCTCCTCTGGTTGTAAAGTGCCGAACCATCGAAAACATACCGACTGGTCGGTTTATTGTCAACTGGCTTTTCCCTCCCTTTCCATCCTTCCTCTTCTCATCCCTCCTCCAGTCGCCCCTCCGTTTTTTCCGAACTTCGCTCACCATCCGTGTTTTTCGCCCTAACCGATGCCCCAACAGCCTCCTAGTCCTTCGTACAGGTTTCCGCTTGGGCACGTCACACGCCCCCGATTCTTGTGCGCCACCCGTGCTGGCGCTACGCTCGAATTTGCGCCCGCGGGAAAGCTGGTTCTGCAACGCAGCCGCAACTTTTGTTGTTTCCGAGTGTTTGAATATTTGCAGGGCAAATTGCATGGCAAAGGATGCACTGAGGTGACAACGATGCGTAAATTCCGTTTCTTGCCGTGGTTTCTTTTGGCGTTTTTCGCGCTCGCGATTCCCCGTCCTTCGCTAGCGCAGGTCGCTGTCGGAATCTCTGTTCATATCGGCCCGCCGCCGCTGCGCGTTTACGCCCAGCCGCTCTGCCCCGGCCCGGACTATATCTGGACGCCCGGTTACTGGGCCTACGGCGACGATGGTTACTATTGGGTTCCCGGCGCTTGGGTGATGGCGCCTCGTCCGGGCTTCCTCTGGACTCCCGGCTATTGGGGTTTCGCTGGCGGCGTCTATGCTTGGCACGCCGGTTATTGGGGCCCGCACGTCGGCTTCTACGGCGGCATTAACTATGGCTTCGGTTACGGAGGCGTCGGCTTTGGCGGCGGCGAATGGCGCGGCGGACATTTCTTTTACAATACGGCCGTCTCCCGCGTGAACGTCAACATCATCCACAACACGTACATCAATCGCACCGTGATCGTTCACAACGACGACCGCGTAGCCTTCAATGGCGAGGGCGGCGTGCGCGCGTTTCCGAATCGCGAGGAGATGGCAGCCGAGCACGAACGGCACTTCGACGCCACTCGCGATCAGATGGATCATCGCGACATGGCCTCCCGCGACCGTGGCAACCACGACGATCGCGGGCAGCGTAACAACCAAGGGTGGGGACACCAAGACAACGGCCGTGGGCGACAAGATAACGGTCGCGCATTTCAGGACAATGGGCGTGGCCGTCAGGATAACGGTCGCGCATTCCAGGACAACAACCGCGGGCGTCAGGATAACGGTCGCGCGTACCAGGACAATGGCGGTGGCCGCCAGGGTAATGGCCGCGCACAGCAGGACAATGGGCGCGGTCGACAGGGTAATGGTCGCGCACAGCAAAACAATGGCGGTGGGCATCAGGATAACGGCCACGGACGGCCGCACAAGCCTGACAACCATACCCGTTCGCGCTAGCTCTTAACCTTTTTCCCGGATCGGCCCGGCCAGGGCTTTGCACTCGCCCTGGTCTGGCCTCCGGAAGTTCTCCCCGGCTCTCTTCCTGCCTTGACAACTCTCGTTCGTGAACCTAATCTCGCGCCCGCAATCATTTGAACAATTCCGCCGTTCCGAGGGCGACCATGCTGCGAAAAATCTCCGCACTCAGTCTCGTCCTGCTTTTTGTCCCATTGGCCGCATGTCAATTCGCCACCGCTCAAGCGCAAACTTCAGCCGCGCCCGCCACCACCAGCCTTGATTCTCTGAAATTTCTTGTCGGTAAATGGATCGGCGAAGGCACTGCCGAGACAGGACAGGGCGGAGGAGGCCATTGCTCTTTCGAGCCGGGCCTGCAGGGCAAAGTCTTAATCCGCAAAAACCATTCCGAATATCCAGCTGCGAAAGATCATCCCGCGATTGTGCACGACGATCTGATGATCATTTATGCCGACAACTCCAAACACCAGCTCCGCGCCTTTTATACCGACAACGAGGGCCACGTGATTCACTACACCGTATCCGCCGCGCCCGGCGGAAAAAGCGCCATATTCCTCGGCGACATCGAGCCTGGAGCTCCTCGCTATCGCCTTACATACACCATCACCACGCCCGGCCACATGACCATCGACTTCAAAATGGCTCCGCCCTCATCGCCCGGACAATTTCAGAAGTTCATCTCCGGCAAACTCCGCCTTTCCTCCTCCAACTGAACGCAATTCCTTTTGTGTGCCGTTCTCCACGATCTCCGCTCAGCCCCGGTTTCCCGTCATCCGCCGTCCCCTATGGCTCCTCGCTGCCTTTCCCTCGCCTCTACTCCCCAGCTGTGCTAGGGTAATTTGAGGGCATCATGCCGATGCAGGCTATAGCACTGAAAACGACACGCCAATTCGACGCAGCGTCCCAGGGGGACGAGTCGCTCACGACATCTTCGGGCAAAGCGATGGGCGCTCTTCCCGCATTTCTAATCGGGACACAAAAGCTCAGTGATTTCTCGCTAACCACCAACAAAATCAATCACTTGCCCTTTTCTAATCGGGACAGATTTCGACGCGTCTCGTTCGCGTTTGCGCGCGTCTTTATTGGCTCGCGATCAGAATTCATCGCTAATCACTCGCCACTCGCCACTAGCCACTGTCATTTTCTAATCGCCACACTTTCGAGATTAGAATCGCCCGTAACTCACACAAAACAAAACCTCGCCCAATTTCTAATCGCAACATTTCGCGTCATATTTCGTTGTCGCTGGCCAATCGCGGATTGCCCCATCCCTCTCCTTGGATCCCTCTATGACTGAATTCACCCCTCCCTTCGCCACTGTCGAAGAAGCCGCCGAGGAAATCCGCCAAGGGCGCATGGTCATCATCGTGGATGACGAAGATCGCGAAAACGAAGGCGACCTCGCCATGGCCGCCGAAAAAATTACGCCTGAAGCCGTGAACTTCATGGCCCGCGAAGGCCGCGGCCTCATTTGTCTCGCGCTCACTGAAGAACGCTGCGACGCCTTGAATCTCACGCCCATGTCTCAGCGCAACACTTCTCTCTTCGGCACGCCCTTCTGCGAATCCATCGACGCGCGCCGCGGCACCACCACCGGCATCAGCGCTTCCGATCGCGCCACGACAATTCTCACTGCCATCGATCCCAATGCGCGCCCCGAAGACCTCGCGCGTCCCGGCCATATTTTTCCTCTGCGCGCTCGTCGCGGCGGCGTCCTCGTTCGCGCCGGCCAGACGGAAGCCTCCGTTGATCTCGCACGCATCGCCGGTCTCGAGCCTTCCGGCGTCATCTGCGAAATCATGAACGACGATGGCACCATGGCGCGCGTTCCGCAGCTCATCGAATTCTGCCGCCACCACAATCTGAAATTGCTCACCATCGCTGAACTGATTCGCTACCGCATGCGCCACGAGCGTTACGTCAAGCGCATCGCGGAATCGCTTCTCCCTACGCGCTTCGGCGAATTTCGCATGCTCGCGTATTCCAGCGAAACCGACGACGAACAGCACGTCATCCTGGTTCGCGGCGAACTCTCCGGCGATCCGCCGCCGCTCGTGCGCGTCCATTCGCAATGCCTCACTGGCGACGTTTTCACCGCGCTCGCTTGCGATTGCCGCGAAATCATTGACCGTTCGCTCGAAGCCATCGCCCGCGAAAATCGCGGCGTCTTCGTTTATCTCCATCACACCGGCCGCGGCTTCCGCATCGATTCGCAGCCAGGAGAAAATGACGCTCTCCCGCGTATTCTTTTCCATTCACGCGGTGAACTTGATCAGGATTTGAATCGCCAGCGCCAGGTATGGCGCGAAAGCGGCGTCGGTTCGCAGATTCTGATTGATTTGGGATTGCGGCGGATTCGCGTGCTCACCAATCATCCGCGCAAACTCGCCGCGCTCGAAGGTTACGGCCTCGAAATCGCCGAGCAAGTTCCTCTCGCCCTGCGCAGCTCTTCAGCGTCTCATCAAGCTTTCTAATCCGATAAAAATCGCGCTGGGTTCAGGGGACGGCGGGCACAACGCGCCGCAGGCGAGACACCCCTCCCTTTTGCGTTTCTGCGGCGTCAGTGATTTTTCGCCCCAGGCCCTATCGTGATGTACGGCCGCATCTTGTCGAGTTTGCGTTTCGAAATTCGCGGAACCGCCAGCAGATCGTTGACGCTCTTGAACGGGCCGCTCTTCTCTCGAAAATTCAAAATCGCCTGCGCTGTCGCCGGCCCCACTCCCGGCAATTCTTCGAGTTGCTTCAGCGTCGCCGTATTCAAGTCAATCGGATGCGCCGGCAACTTCTTCTTCGCGGCGGCCGCTGTGAGTGTGGCAAGAAGCGCGGCACAACAAAACGTCGTAAGCCTGAACAGATGAGCGCGACCATGCGCACTACGCAACCTCACCACTTCATCCGTTCCAACACGTACCAACCAAAGAACAAAGCGAGAAGAACCGCCATCGCCAGTTCGTATCGAAGACGCGTTTTCGTGAACGGCTTGCCTTTGACCCACTGGCGCCATAGTAATCGCGCCCAACTCCAAGAAAGCTCCGCGGCGGCAAAACAAACTGCTGCACCCCAAATTAAAGCAATGTGTAGCGTTGTGCCGCGAGGGAATCGAGCCTGCAACGTCCAAAGCCAAAAAGCTAGGCCAAGCGAAACGAACCCTGCAAGAACGCGGTTTCGAACACGTGCGCCGTACAGTTCGTGCCCTTCGCGAAGAGTTAGAGGTTTGCTTCGCGGCGCGGGGGTAGCAGGCGAATTAGCTGGCCAGCTCATGGCCGTGAGTATCCCATACTTTTACGTCACCGAACAGTACAGCCTGCGGCTCGACTTGCGCACGATCGCCGACGATAACGATGCTGGCATTCGCGGAGTCGAAATACTTTCGCGCGGCGAGCAACACATCCTCGATTTGCAACGCGCGGATTTGTTCGCGGAACGTTTCGAGATAATCCTCCGGCAAGCGATCCAGATATTGCGTCGAAAGCTGGCCGAGCAAGCCGCCTTGCGTCGCGATGCCCAGCGAAAATACGCCGGACATGTAATTTCGCGCCGCGTCCAGCTCCGCTTCGGTCACGGGCAGAGCGCGCATGCGGTCGAGTTCATAAAACATTTCCGTCAGCGTCGCCGCGACCACTTCGCTGCGCACCGCCGCGTGCACGGAGAAATAGCCCTGATGCTTGAGCGGATGAAAACCGCTGCGCGGGCTGTACGTATAGCCCTTCTGCTCGCGGATATTCGCCACCAAGCGCGAATTGAATGCGCCGCCGTAAATCGTATTGGCAAGCAGTGCACGGCGCCAATCCGGGCTTTGCCGGTTGATGGCGAGATTGCCCACCAGCACCTCGGCCTGCACCGTTCCCGGCATGTGCACGACGTGAACGCGGCGGCCATGTGCGACCGGCGGAGCCGCGCCAGAAAATGCGGGCGCTTCGGCAGCGCGCCACGCACCGAAGGTTTTTTCGATCAGATCCATCATGCGATCGGACTCGAAGTCGCCTACAGCAATCAGCAGCGCATTCGACGGGACATAATTGGCGCGATAAAAATCCGCGAGCGCTTCGCGGCTATAGGATTCGACCTGCGCTTCCGTAGGCGCAATCACGGCATACGGATGCTCGCCGAAAAGCACGCGGCGAAAACGCTCTTCGGCGATAAATCCCGGCGTGGTGCGATCGATGCGCAATTCTTCCAGCCGCTCGCGGCGCTCGCGCTCGAATTCATTTTGCGGAAATGCGGCATTGCGCGCGAGATCCGCGACCATCGCGAGCAGCGGCTCGGCAAATTCGGACAATCCCGAAATCGAAATCGCGCTTGTGTCGGCGCCTGCCGAAGTGCCGAGGCTGGCGCCCATTCCTCGCAAATCTTCTTCGATTTGGCGGCTCGCTCGCGATTGGGTTCCCGTGCGAACCACGCGCGCGGCCATTTCCGCAAGACCTGGAGAACGATGGGCGACGAGCGAATTGCCGGAGCGAAAGAAAAGCTCCAGGCTGATTTTTGGAAACGCGTGTTGCTCGGCGAGCACGACCTGCATGCTGTTCGCGAGCGTGCGCGTCGCGCGGCGAGGCCATGCGACGGAGCGTTCCGCGCCGAGAGAGGGCACAGCGGAAGGAAAGGACGCTTGTGAACTCGCGCCGCTCATTATGCCACCTCCTGCACTTGCGGCTGTACAACCGGCTGGCGAAAGACAATCGAGCGATTTTCGGGCGTCAGATATTTTTGCGCCGCGGCGTGAATTTCAGCGGGAGTGACCGCGAGAAAGCTATCGAGCACCGTGTTGATGCGCTTCGCGTCGCCATCGAACAGCGCGAAGCACGCCAGCGCGTGCATCAATCCAAATCGCGGCACGCCCGCGCCGCCCGATTCCAGCATGGAATAAAAATCGGAGCGGCATTTTACTTTCACCTGCTCCAGCTCCTGCGCGTCCACGGCCTTCTCGCGAACCGCGCCGATGACCTCATCGAATGCGGCGACGGTCGCATCGGCGGAATATTCCGGTTTGTGGTAGATCACCGTGGTCTGCAAAGTCGGTCCGTTGTATTCGAAGACGTCCGGAAATCCCATGCCGCCATCCACGCCGACGGCGATCTGCTTTTCCAAAACGAGAGTGCGGTACATGCGTCCGGCGCGGCCGGCGTGCAGGATGCGGTCGAGCATCGAGGTCGCATACCAATCGCGTTCGTGGCGCTGCGGGACGTTGTAGCCGATAGCCATCGCGGGAAGCTGGCCGAATTTTTCTTCGACTTTTCCGCGGCGCTCCTCGCGCTGCGGCACTTCGCTCGTATCTGCCTTGGGCAAGAGCGTCTGGCGCGGAATATTTTCGAAATAGCGCCGCGCGAGAGCGAAGCCCTCCTTCGGGTCCACATCGCCGACCATCAGCAGAACAGCGTTGTTTGGCGCGTAGTACGTATGAAAAAACTGGCGGACATCGCCCAGCGTGGCGGCGTCGAGATCGGCAAAATCACCATAGAAATTATGCGCGTTGGGCCAATTGCGAAAAGCGATGGGCGGGAGATCGAGCCACGGAAAGCCACCGTAGGGCTGATTGAGGACGTTCACGCGGACTTCTTCTTTCACGACATCGCGCTGATTACGCAAATTGTCGTCATCAACTTTCAACGCGCGCATGCGATCCGCTTCGAGCCACAGCACGCGTTCGAGCGCGTTCGATGGCACGACTTCGAAATAATTCGTGATGTCGTAGTTCGTGGTTCCGTTCAAAACGCCACCGGAAGAATTGATCAGGCGGATGTGCTCCATTTTTCCGGCGTGCTCGGAGCCCTGAAACATCATGTGCTCGAACAAATGCGCGAAACCGCTGCGGCCGCGCGGTTCGAGACGAAATCCGATCTGATAATAAACACCGACAAGAACGATTGGTGCGGAGCGATCTGGCGAAATGACGACGCGAAGGCCGTTCGCGAGCGTTTCCGTTTCCACGGGAATCTGCAATTTGGACAAATTTCCTCCTTACCTTTTCGAAAGAACTCGATTGAGCTGCTGGAATGTTTGCTTCGGCCGCGCTGCGAGCACACGCGCCGAAAGGCGCGCGAGCGCCGCATAGGCTTGCTGATATTCCTTCGGGAACGCGGCAAGGGAATGCGCGTGGCGCGAGACGGTGGCGAAGTCGCCGCGCGAAATCGGCCCGGTCCAGGCGGCATGAGCGCCGAAACGCTCGAAATTGGCAAGCGTTTGATGAATCAACGGCAGAACAGCCATCTTGGCACGGCGGCGCGAAAATCCAAGGCTCATCAGGACGCGAATGGCTGTCTCGATCACGGTCAATAAATAGCCGGAAGCGAAATTTCCTGCCGCGTGGTACGCAGGCTTTGCGCTGGGCGCAAGCGCGATAGGCACGCCTCCGAGAGCATGCACGATTTTTCGAGCGGCGGCTTGCGCGCGGCGATGGCCCTGAATCACGAAGGCCACGCCGTCCAGCGGCGGCGCACCGCGGCCTCCGAACGTCTGCATAGGATGCATCGAGGCGGTCGCGGCTCCGGCACGCGCGAGAGGATCGAGGGTAGTGTTGTCCAGCGCGCCGCTGGTGTGAATTGCGACCTTGCCGCGGCATTCTTCCCTGCCAAATTGCGCGAGCTTCGCGGCGACGGCATGGATCTCATCGTCAGGCGTGGCGATCAGGATGATGTCCGCTTCAAAGACATGCCACGACAATCCGTGCTGGGGACGGCCGGCGCCGATTGCGCGAACGGCGGAGCGCGCGGAGGATTTCGAACGCGCCACGACAGCGGCAATCGTCCATCCCGAGTCGCGGAGTTTTCGGCCGAGTGCGCGCCCGACACGTCCCGCGCCCACGATCGCAATCGTCGAAGTCATGACATGATAGGATATCTTCTTCGCAATCTTTGTGCCTGGAAAAATCGACTTGCACATATTCGCGATCATTTTTTTCGCAGCGCTGGCGCTGGTGTGGATCGTTTCGACGGTGGTGACGTGCCGCGGAATGGCGAGCATTCCTTCGCTGGCGGATGCCGCGCCTTTCGACGGGCCGGATTTTCCTCGAATTTCGATTTTGCTGGCGGCGCGCGATGAAGCGGAAAAAATGCCGGCGGCGCTCGCTTTGCTGATGAAACTCGATTATCCGAATTATGAAGTGATTGCCGTGGACGACCGCTCGACGGACGCGACGGGAAAAATTCTGGATGAGTGTGCGGCGCGCGATGCGCGGTTAAAAGCGATCCACGTCGCGGAATTGCCGAAAGGATGGCTGGGAAAACCGCACGCGCTGGCATCGGCGTATGAAAAAGCCAACGGCGAATGGCTGATTTTCACGGATGCGGATGTGCATTTCGCGCCGGATTTGCTGCGGCGCGCGGTGACGTACATGACGCGCGAGCGGCTGGACCATTTGACGCTGCTCGTGCGGCTGGACCTGCGCGGATTCTGGGAGCCCGTGGCGCTGGGATATTTGGGCGTGATTTTTGCGATGGGAACGCATCCGTGGAAGACAAGCGATGCGAAATCGAAGGCGTACATGGGCGTGGGCGCGTTTCAAATGATCCGGCGCGCGACATACGAAGCGATTGGAACGCATCGGCGGCTGGCGATGGAAGTGGTGGACGACATGAAACTCGGAAAACTCGTGAAGATGGGCGGGTTCCGTTCGATGGCCGCGCCGAGCGAGCATTTGCTGAACGTGCGATGGCAGGAAGGATTTGGGAACATCGTCAAAGGGCTGACGAAAAATATGTTTGCGGGATTTTCGTTCAGCGCAGCGCAGGCGTTCTTCGGGGGAATTTGCGGAGTTTTTGTGCTGAGCATTGCTCCGGTGCTCGGCGTGATTTTCGCGCGAGGCGCAGCGCAGATTGCGGCGGCAGTTGCGGTGATTGCGGCGATGATCTTCGAGGCGCTGCTGATGCCGCGCGCGCGAGCGTCGAGATGGTTTGGAGTCACGCACGCGCTGGGCGCGCTGGTGATTGTGTATATTATTTTGCGGTCGATGATTGTGACGCTAGGACGCGGCGGAGTGGTGTGGCGCGGGACGTTTTATCCGCTGGAGGAATTGAGGAAGGGGCAGGTCTAGCAATACGTCTAATTGAGAAAACGGATGCATCGCACAAAAGACGTGCGAATAGGTAAAAACATTTCACAAAGCGTTTTTCCGGCATGGCTGAAGCCTGCCTGCGGCAGGCAGGCCAGCCCTGACGGAGCAACAGCGAGCAAACGAAGGGAGCGGTTTGTGAACCGCGCCCGGATGTGTGCACCACTACGACAAAGCAAAGCGGCGAATGAATGGGCCGAGGCCGAGCAGGCCGGTGCCGAGCAGCAGCAAGGAAGATGGCTCGGGCGTGGCAGTTGGTGTTCCTGTGATTTGGAAGGCACCCGCAGCGAGGGCGCTGTTGCAAGGGACCGGACTGCCATTTAAGAAATCGCAGCCAGGGCTTATAGCGAGCGCGGGGTTAATCCACCAAAGCCCTTCTTCTGCTGGGTTCGTTGTGGTGACTCCGAACCAGTACCGTTGGCCGTTATCTAGTATAACGACCGATGTAGAGGCTACTGTCTCGAGCATAATTCCAGAGGTTGCGGTAATCCCACTCCATGATTCCAGTACCGCACCTGGGGAATCGCTGCCAGAGTCACCGTACAAAAAGAGGGTGAACCCACTTGGAGTTCCGACTGGATTTCCCAAATTCCCTTGGGATTCGAGGAATCCAACAGTATCGAGCAAATAGTTTCCGCCGCTAACGGTGAACGAAAACGCATCAATGAAACTGTTTCCCGCGGAGATTGTTCCTACTCCGTAACCGCAGCATACTTGGCTTATGGGATTCGTGTTGTCGAAGATGGTGACGGGTCCGGCGATGCAAATGCCGGGAACGAAAAGAATAACCGTCGCGAGAACAATTCCAAAGGCTGCCTTGCGCATGGAGTTCCTCCTCAATAGCGTAGCTTGTGGCAAACCGACCCCGGGCTCCTGGAAGGGCCTAGGACTCATCTCACAAATGGCTGTTGGGCGACTTACCTACGCCCAAAACCATTTCTGAGAAAACTTCTAAGCCGGAAAGAGGAAATGACGGACAATACCCGCATTTCTGCTAGCAACTGAGATACCGTTCTGTTCTGTTCTGTTCTGTTCTGTTCTGTTCTGTTCTGAAAGGACTTAGCCGCTGGGAATGAAGGTGGAAAGTACCGAGATGCGCAATGCCTGATGCCGAATGCGCAGGCACTTGCGCAAGCGTCGAGGACTGGCGGGGTAAACCCGCCGCTACGAGAGCGTAAGGCCAATAAAGCCTACCGGCCCCTACAAAGGCAAAAACCGAAACAGACGCCCGCCTAACGAGGTCATTTTTTTCGGAGGCGGCGTCGGGGGAGCCGACGATTACGGCAAAGCGGCATCAAGATGCCGCACTCCAAAAGTGCAAAAGCAGATCCCTGTCTGCGGCAGGCAGGCTTCGCTGCGCGAAATGCGCTTCGCTCAGAATGACAAGCTCTGCGGTTTTGCGTTCTGCGTGGAAGTATCAGTCGGATGCGCGGGCCACCGGGCCTCGGCGGGGGCGAGGACGACGGGGCTTCGCCGTGCGTCTTGCGCGACTCAGAGAGTCGCGCCCTCCCTTCGTCAGGACATGCGGGCGGGGCAAGCCTCGCCCCTACGTAAACACAAAGACCCACGCTCAAAAGGCGAGCGTGGGGCACCCGCAAAAGCACACAGCGTGAGAGCCCGCGAGTTGCGATGAGGTTTCAAATGGAGCGGATACGAAAATTCGTCGAGGCGAGATCCCTGCCTACGGCAAGCAGGCTTCGACTTCGCAAAAAACGCTGCGCTCAGGATGACAAAAATACGCCTCAGGTGATTCGGAATGGGACGTAAGGAACACGATGCTTCGCGTTCACCAGTCTTGACTGAGGTCTTTCCAGTCGCGATTGACTGACTCAATCAACGCGATTTTTCTTTTGCGCAACCAGCCTTTGATCTGCTTTTCACGGCGAATGGCGCTTCGAACATCGGCAAACGTTTCGTAATACACGAGTCTGTTGATGTTGTATTTCGAGGTAAACCCTTTCGGCTGTTTTTGACGGTGCTGCCACACGCGACGCGGTAAATTGCCGGTAATTCCCGTGTACAGATTTAGCGACGCGCTGGACATCATGTATACCGAATAAATTTTGGCTGTCATTCTGAGGAGGCGGTTCCTGCCGACGAAGAATCTTGCCTTGATGCTTTTGTAATTACAAGGCAAGATCCTTCGCTACCGCTTAGGATGACACCGTGAAGACAAATACCGCGTAACGCCGCCGTCTATGGTTTGGCGCTTTCGGTACGAGGCGGCAGACGCGACTCAGAGAGTCGCGCGTTTCCTCCGTCAGGACAATCAAGAGGGGCAAGCCCCGCCCCTACGAGAACAACGTTAAACCCTGCAATGAAAAGTTAGGGCTTTGCGTTTTGTGCAGAGGCAGTGTTGCCGGGCAGCGAGGGGGCTTTGGAGTGCGCGGCGGGCGCTTGCGTTTCTGAGGCAGCAACTTCCGAAGCGGAGGCGGGGTCAAAGAGGGGACGGCACGCCCTTCGCAAAGTGCGCTCAGGATCAATCCGTCGCGGGAGGCACAGTGGGTTGGGCGGGCACGGATTCGAACAAAGGGCCGAGGTCGCGCTGCTTCATGAGGCGGATGCGGTCGCGAATCGTCGCGGCGCGCTCGAATTCGAATTTCTTCGCGGCTTCGCGCATCTGGTTTTCGAGCTGCGCGATGGCGGCCTGCAACTGCTCTTCACTCTGAATGTCGCCGAGGGCGGCGTCTTCCACGGGAACCGTGGAGTAATCCGCTTCGACAATCGCGGCGAGCTGCATATCGACGGACTTGTTGATGGATTGCGGCGTGATGTTGTTTTCGCGGTTGTAGGCCATCTGTTTCGCGCGGCGGCGACTGGTTTCGCCGATGGCCTGACGCATGGAGTCGGTCATGACGTCGGCGTAGAGAATCGCGCGAGCTTCGAGATGGCGCGCGCAGCGGCCGATGGTCTGAATGAGCGAGGTAGCGCTGCGAAGATAGCCTTCCTTGTCGGCGTCGAGAATGGCGACGAGCGAGACTTCGGGAAGATCGAGGCCTTCGCGGAGAAGATTGATGCCGATGAGGACATCGAATTCACCGCGGCGAAGATCGCGGAGAATGCGCACGCGTTCGAGAGTTTCGATTTCGGAATGCAGATAACGGCAGCGCACGCCGACCTCGCCGAAGTATTCGGCCAAATCCTCGGACATGCGTTTGGTGAGTGTGGTGACGAGAATGCGCTCGTTGCGTTCAGCGCGGACGCGGATTTCCTCGAGCAAATCATCGACCTGACCTTTGATCGGGCGGACTTCGATTTCGGGATCGACGAGGCCCGTGGGACGAATGACTTGTTCGGCGACAACGCCGCCGGATTTTGTGAGTTCGTACGGGCCGGGCGTGGCGGAAACGTAGACGGCCTGATTGACGCGATGCTCGAATTCCTCGAAGGTGAGCGGGCGATTATCGAGTGCGGAAGGCATGCGGAAGCCGTAGTCGACGAGATTCTGCTTGCGCGAGCGGTCGCCATGATACATGCCGCGCAACTGCGGAATCGTCTGATGCGATTCGTCGACGACGAGGAGATAGTCGCTGGGAACGTAATCGAGAAGCGTGGGCGGCGCTTCGCCGGGCAGACGGCCGGAAAGATGGCGAGAATAATTTTCGATGCCGTGGCAATAACCGATGGTGCGCATCATTTCAATGTCGAAACGCGTGCGCTGCTCGACGCGCTGCGCTTCGACAATTTTTCCCTGACGGGCGAGTTCGCCGCGCCACCATTCGAGTTCTTCGAGAATGCCTTGAATGGCGCGTTCGCGCTGCGCGGCGGGGAGAACGTAGTGCGTCTTGGGATAGATTGGCAGGCGCGTGATTTCTTCGCCTGAGGAGCGGATTTCTCCCGTCAGCGGATCGATGCGGCGAATGGCTTCGATTTCGCTGCCCCACATTTCGATGCGCACGGCGAAATCGTCATAGGGCGGATGGACTTCGATGGTGTCGCCGCGAACGCGGAATGTGCCACGGCGCAAATCTTCGCCGCGGTCGTAGAGGATTTCGACGAGTTTTCGAAGAATCGCGTCGCGGGAAATGGACTGGCCTTTTTCGAGCATGAGCATCATGCCGTAATAGGCTTCCGGCGAGCCGAGGCCGTAGATGCAGGAGACAGAGGCGACGATGATGACGTCGCGGCGCTCGAAAAGAGAACGCGTGGCGCTCATGCGCAGCTTGTCGAGCTCGTCATTGATAGTGGCTTCTTTTTCGATGTAGGTGTCGGAAGAAGGCAGATAGGCTTCGGGCTGATAGTAATCGTAGTAGCTGACGAAGTATTCGACGGCATTGCGCGGGAAAAATGACTTGAATTCGTGAAAGAGCTGGGCGGCGAGCGTCTTATTGTGCGCGAGAATGAGCGCCGGGCGATTGATCTGCTCGATGACCTTGGCCATCGTGAAGGTTTTGCCCGAACCTGTGACGCCGAGGAGGACCTGGTGCTTGTCGCCGTCGCGCACACCGTGAGTGATCTGGGCGATGGCTTCGGGCTGATCGCCGCGCGGCTCGTAAGTGCTGGAAAGCTTGAAATCCATGGTGTGGACGCTCTGCGCCGAATTTTGGAGGCGCGTAAAATCTCCATTATAGCGCAAACTGAGTGCTAATCTCTGGCCGCGACTGTTGCGCAGCAGACGCGCCTCAGCGACGGAGGTGTGGGAGCCAAAGCAAGTTGCCAGCAAACAATCAACCGTACATCGGATTCGAAGGGCCTATCGGCGCGGGCAAGACAACGCTGGCGCAACTGCTGGCGTTGAAACTTGGCGCGACACTGATTTTGGAAGATGTGGACGGAAATGCATTCCTGCCGGACTTCTATGCGGACCGCGAGCGCTGGGCGCTGGGAACGCAACTGACATTCTTGATTTCGCGGTATGAGCAACTGAAGACGATTCCGCCGGCGCGAACGAGGCCCGTGATTTCAGATTACACGCAGGCGAAGGACCCGATCTTCGCGCGAGCGCTGCTGCACGATCGCGAAGTGGAATTGTATGAGCGGCTAACGCTCGGGCTGGACGTGAGCGTGCCGCGGCCGGACGTGACTGTGTACGTCGACGCGCGGAATGATGTGCTGCTGGACCGCATTCGCCGAAGAAACCGGCCATACGAGGCAACGATCGATGGGAAATATCTGGATGCGCTACGCCGCGCGTATGCGCGCCATCATAACTCCACGGGAAATTTGCGAGTCTTGAGCTTCGACACTTCCGAACTCGATTTGCGCTCCGAAACGCAGCTCGAAGGTTTGTACAAGGGAATCATTACAGCAGCTTCCACGCGATAGACCTTCACGAAAACTTTTGCCAGCGCGCAGGATGCGCCGAACGAACTTTTCTCTGCGCTGAATGCGGCCAAAATGGATTCTTTCCTCGCCTATGAGCGCTGCGTGCCATGCAAGCGACGCGGCGGCGGAATTGTTAGAGTGATGAGAACAACTCAACATGGAAACTCGAAGCGATCGCGCGAACTGGAAAACTTTGCTGGCTTTCTCGATCATTTATTTCGTGTGGGGATCCACGTTTCTGGCAATTAGCATCGGCGTGCATGAAGTTCCGCCGTTGCTTTTCGCGGCGATGCGCTTTTTGGTGGCGGGGCTGGCGCTCTATGGCTGGATGATGGCGAGCGGCGAGCGAACGCCATCGGCACGCGAATGGATTTCGGCATCTCTGCTGGCGATCCCGATTTTTGTGGTTGATTACGGATTGCTCTTCTGGGCTGAGCAGCGCGTGCCTTCGGGAATCGCGGCGGTGATGCTGGCCACGATTCCGGCGTTCATGGCGCTTTCGGAAATTATTCTACTGCAAACGCAGAAACTGACGCTTCGGCTGGGGCTGGCGCTGGCCGTCGGGATTTTGGGAGTCGCGACGCTGGTGAGCCGGTCGCTGAATCTTGGCGGAGCGCCGATTGATAAAACGGGGGCAGCGGCGCTGATTGTGGCGGCGATCAGCTGGTCGGTGGCGTCGGCGCTCTCGCGCAAACTGCCGCTGCCTGCATCGAAGGCGATGAGCTCGGGAGTGCAGATGCTCGTGGGAGGAGTGCTGCTGGCGGTTGTTGCAGCCGCGCTCGGGGAATTTCACAATTTTCATCCGGGGAATGTTTCGCGCGGGGCGTGGCTGGCGCTGGCTTATTTGATCGTCGCGGGATCGATTGTCGGGTTTACGGCGTACGTCTGGCTGCTGCATCACGAATCGCCGACGAAGGTGGGAACTTATGCTTACGTGAACCCGGTCGTGGCAGTGCTGCTGGGATATTTTTTCGGCGGCGAAACGCTGGGATTGCGGACGATCGTGGGGACAGCATTCATTTTGATCAGCGTGGTGGCGATCCGGACGACGCGAACGAAAAAGCAACCGGCTGCTTTGCCGGCGGAAGATGCGGCGTAGTTCTGCGAGGAGTTACGGATTGGCCGATTGCGATACGAGCGTGATGTCGGATTGACTGTGCGTACCACCGGCGTAACGCATGCGATTCTGAGCCACGTCGGTCATGATGGTGAAATCCATTTGCGTCGCGCTGGACTGCGTGACACTGACGACCATCCCCGTGTGCAGCGAAATCGAAGTCAGGCCCTCGCCTGAGCCAGTCCACTTGCCGGAAGTTCGCAGGCCGTTCTGCCGAAAGACATCCGGCGTGCGGTCTTTGTCGGAGCCGGAGCTGACGATTTCGGATTTCGTGAGGATGACCGCGCATTCGTCCACTGATGGAGTTGGTGATTTCGCACCGGCAACAGGCGACGGTTCGACTGTGGCTTCGCGGCAAGGCTCGTTGCGCAGATAGCTTGAGTTTGTGCGCCAGGCCAGACCCTTGAGAGGCATGTTCTCGAGCGGCTGTTCGGAAGACCACTTTTCGCCGACGGCAATTCCCTTCTGCGGCAAAGAAGCACCCAAAGTCAACTGGCTGAGCCACTGGCTGACGATTGCGGCGCGGGATGGATCTGTTGTTGTGTCCTTGAGACCCGTCGCATCGCTGATTTTGCCATCGGGTTCAAGAGTGAATTCCAGAGACTGACCTTCGAGCCGCTTGAATTGATCTGCGACGGCGGCCGTATCAGGGTCGTAGGAATCGCTGCTGGTTGTGGCGACGGCCTTTTCATAAGTGGCGCGAATGCGGGCCTGGCCGAGAGTCGCGGTAGCGTTTGAAACGCTGAGGACGTCGATCCGCAGCGTGACGTTGACGGATTCTTCAATTTTTTGGGCGCCTTCGGGATTGACTATGGGGCCGGTGGATTGTGAATTCGTGTCCAAAGTCATCTGGACAGAGTAACGAAGGGTCTGGCCGGGAGAGAAATGCGGAACAAGGCGAATGCGCTTAGCGGATGCAGATTGGCGCGAGAAAATGGGAGGCGAAAAAAGGAGCAGCTCCAAAAGCACGAGAACGAACGGAAATGTGGGCCGTGAGCGAAGGTGATTCTTCATGGCGCGAGGCCGATACTGCGCTGTCCGCGGCGAAATTTGCGATGCGACGCGTTCATCGAGATGGCGGATGAAGTCCGGCGCGGGAGAGCTGGGGAGATTTCAAAGTGCCGGACAATTCGAAGACGTGTGCAGGATCGGGAGCTTTCAGATTTTTATTTTCGTCCTGGACATTGTCAACTGGGTGCAGCTCGAATTTCAATTGGCGCTGAAAATCGACGTAACCCGCGGCCTCGATTTGATTCTTCGAGCCAGTGAGAAGCAAGCGAGAAAACTGAACTTTGCCGCCGGAGCACGAGAAATCCGCGGAAGCTGCCGGAAAGAGCGTGGTTCCCGGGCGGCGCGCGCCAGCACTTATGGACTCGAGCAAATCCATTCCCGCGTAACCAGCATTGCTCATCTGCGCAGCGCCCTGGCAGGAGAGCGAACGCAAGAGCGCTTCGCGGCCAATGCCCTTTGCGGAAATGCGCAGGCTGCCCGAGGCGCTGCCCGAAAAAAGTTCGGCCAAAGAAAATGTATGAGCCGCGAGCTGGCTTAAATTCACGCCGCGGAATTTTGCATTCACTTCATACGTTGGCTGCGAGACGAGATTGAGAGCAATCGAGCCGAGCAATTTGCCACCGTAAAAACCGGTCTCCGCGTTGGTGAGACGGAGTTCGCGGCCGTCTACTGCGGCATCGGCGTGCAGTTGATGCAGGACGAAGGGAGCCAAATTGAATTGACCCAAAGCGAGCGTGCCGCGGGCGCGGAGCCACACGGGCATCGGCTGTGGCTGCGGCTGCGTGGCGAGAAACGGCAAGAGGCGCGTCAGAAAATTTTGCCGGCGCTGAGGGTTCAGCCAGCGATCCATCTCCGAGGCATTGAGTTCATTTGCCGCGAGAGCAAACTGCCACTCCTGATTTCGATTGGGACGCTCGAAGGTCCCATGCCAGTTCGCGCCAAAGGCATCCGCTGCGCCGACTTGAACTTTCCAGCCGGAAGACGATAAGTCAGCAGTTGCCGCCACGCGCGAGATTTCGCGATTGAGGAACGGAGCCTGAATTTTCAAGCCGTCCACGGCGATGACTCCCTGCGGAAAGCCGTGGCCCGGCCACTGCAAATGCGCTTGCGCAGGCCCCGCGATAATCCATCCGGGCGGCAAACTGAACCCTAACGCAGCGGCGGAAGCGGTGAGAATACGCACATCGGCAGTCTGGCCGTTGAGAGTCCACGCGGGTTGAGAATGAGAACCGCGCATCATGGAGCCAGCGAGTTCGAATTTGCCCAGACCCGTTCCCAGATAAATATTTACGGGATTGAGACTGGCTCCCGCTTTGGAGAAATTGAAAGATGCATCGCCAATTCGAATGGGAGCGGGCGCTGCGCCGCCATCGATTTCGGCTCCAGAAGTACGAATGAAGCCACTGCGAACGCGAGGAGGCCAGCCGGAAAGAGAAAGATCAAGTGAGGCCGCGCCCTGAAGCGTGATCTGATCCGCGACGCCAGGGTGAAAGCCGCGATACCAGGTGAGGACATCAGCGAGATCGACTCCGTCGGAGGAAATTCGGAGCTGGGTGTCTTTCACGGCGGCGCGAGCGGGATTCGCGCCGAGAACCCAAGTCAGATTTCCTGCGCCGTGAATGTTCGAGCGAGGCGCTTCCAGGACAGCCTGCGTGACACTAAGCTGAGAGCTGCCGGGCGTCCAATGTGCGTCGACATTCAGATTAACCGCCAGGTCATCAGGGCGCAGGGCCAAATCCCAACGATGCAAGCGACGCAATTGCGTGCGCGACGAAAAATTCCAATCCGTTCCCGTGGTCCGCGCAGCGAGCTGCAAAGAGAGAAGGCCGCGCACGCCGTAATCCCACCCCTTCACGAGCCTCAGAATGTCCGAGAGAGATGCGGCGTTCCAATCAAGCTCGAGCGCAGCGGGACGCAGGCGCGAAGAAGTGCCTCCAACGGTTCCGCGAAGACTGAGCAATCCAGCCTGCTGCACGACAACAGAGGAGCGAAAGGGCTGCGCTTCGAGGGCGATGTTCCACGTGCCTGGACTGAGCTGCTCGACGCTGCCCTTCACGTCCACAAAAGCGAAAGGCAATTTGTCATCGCTCTGCTTGAAATCGACGCGGCCCTCGGAGACGTCAATGCGCGAAATGCGCGCGGAGGCGTGTCCGCGCGCTGGCGAGAAGCCGCCGCGCGGGGCCGGGAGCCATGATTCGAGGTTCCACTGACCATCGGGGAGATGAACCAGATTGAGATGAGGCCGCACAAAGGAGAGTGCGCCGAACTCCATGTGGCCGCGAAGCAATTCGCTCCAGCGCGCGCCGACGGCCAGCTGATCTGCGCGGAGGAAATATTCGTTGCCGAAGCGCGGGTCTTCGGCGACGGTGATGTAATTCGCTTCGAGGCGCGGCCCTTCCAGCAGACTGAAGGAATAGTTGCTGACTTCGACGGGGCGTCCAAATGCGGCTTCGAGCCTGAGCGTCAAAGCGCGGTTCAGCCAGCCAGCTTCCAGAAGGAGCGAAAGGCCGAAATCGAGGATGAGGCATGCGGCGAACGCGAGGATGAGAATCCTGAACCAGCGAGGAATGCGGCGCGCATGAGCGGGCGCGACAGGCAGCAGCGGACGACTGCCGAAGCTTTTGGACTGGTTAGGACCGATTGTTGGGGCGAGCGCCATCAGCGAGCCTTGCCGTCGCCTGCATGTTCGGCGAGCAGCGCTTTTAAGGCCAGTCCTGCCGCGGCCTGCTCGGCCGATTTTTTGCTGCGTCCCTCTCCTTCGGCCAAAGAACGCCCATCGACGCGGACGGAAACGCGAAATATTTTCTGATGTTCAGGGCCCGACTCCTTGACGACGCGGTATTCCGCGGGCGGTATTCCGCGGCCTTGCAGCAATTCTTGCAAAGCAGATTTGTTGTCTTCATCGTCGAGCAAGGAATCCGTGAAGCGGGTGTCATGGAGAAGCGTTCGCTCGACGAATGCGGCGGCCGGTTCGAATCCCGCATCGCGGAAAATGGCACCGACGACAGCCTCATAAGCATCAGCGAGCAGATTTCGTTTTTTGCGGCCGCCCGTTTTTTCCTCGCCGGGGCCAAGGCGCAAGTGGTCACCAAGACGCAGTCTGTTTGCGGCGACCTCCGCACTGGCGGCGCTCACGAGGCGAGCACGCGCTTTCGAGAGACTCCCCTCTTCCCAATCCGGAAAGCGAAGTACGAGGACCTGGCTTACAGCCAAGCCAAGGACGCTATCCCCCAAGAATTCGAGGCGCTCATTGTGATGTTCCTCAGAGAGGAAGGTATGAGAACGATGAGTGAGCGCGCGCTCCAGCCATCCGATCTTGTGAAATCGGTGGCCAAGTCTGGCTTCGAGATCTTCCCTTTCCGGATCGGTCATTGGGTACCGTGTTTCGCTCGAAAAACCTCAGGGTTTGCGAGGTGCTGGCTGAGAGCCGGCTTTCGTCTTGGCCGCAGCGCCATTGCGCTTGCAAGTGTCCTGCAGGGTTGACGTCAGTGCGGCACAGGAATCATACGCCTTGGAAGCGTCGGCGAATTTTTGCAACTGATCGAGATCCAGACCGAGGATAAAGAAATCGGTCGGATCGCTATCGGTCGTGACTTGCGTTGCCTGCTGAAGTTCGTCAGACGACTGCTGATATTTGCCTTCGCGGAAATAGACCAGACCAAGACCGCTGTGGGCCTGGGAGACAGCGTCAGCCTTGCTCTGAGCAAACTGCTGATCGGTGACTTGTGCCGGCTTGGGCAGAGTGGGAAGGAGCTCGAGAGCATGCTTCTCATACTGCTCGGCCCTGGCGAGCCGGTCCGGAAAATCCGGAGCGTTAGCGTCAACCCGCGGCAAAACCCAGCCGACCGGGACGAGAACACTTACATCGTTAGGATTCAACTGGAGGGCAAGCGTAGAGGCGCTGAGCATTTTGGTTATGTCGCGCTTCTGGAAATAAAGATTCGTCAATCGGGAGGCCACCCAAGCGCGATAGTGGCTCTGCGGAAAATTCTTCAAAAAATCCTCGGAGGACTGAATTTCCTTGTCGAGGTCCGGTGTGGGAGACTGCATCATGTCGAATAACGCTTTGTAATCGGCCTCCTCTTTCGGATCCACCTTGGGCGCTTGCTGGGCAGGAGCCTGCTGCGCTTGCTGGCCAGCCGGGTGAAGCAGAGAGGGCGGCTGAGACTGCTGCCCGGATTGCTGACCCTGCTGCTGCGACTGTCCTTGCTGCGCAAACAGCGCGGGCGACAATGCCAGGCAAGCCAGCGTCGCGAATCCCATCAGAATTCCTGTCTTTCGTTTCATCGAAATGTCCTTTCCTTCCGTTTGCGCCGCGTCCCACAGCGATTTCTTCAGGAGCTATTGCTTTTGTGCCCCGGCCGGAGGCCGGTACGGCGAATCAATTCCCTGCTGCGCCGCAGCGCGCGCGGCTTCCGGCGCGCCATTGACGACCAATGCCGCTCGATACTCGTTCATGGCGCCATCTCGATCGCCTTGAACGTCATGCATTCGGCCGAGGTAAACATGCGACCATGCCAAAATGTCCGGACTGGGAGGCAGCTGCTTCGAGCCCGAATTCGGAGGCTGGATGAGCTTTTCAAAAATATCCTCAGCCTTTTGCCCCTGGTTTTGCAAGAGCGAAGCAAGAGCCAGCCCGTACAAAGCTCGCGGGAGGTTGGGATGCTGGTCGAGGACGCTCTGAAATGTGGCCGCTGCGCCAGAGGCATCCTGCAAAGCGATCTGGCGATCGCCGCGCATCAGCGCATTGTTGACAACGGCTTCTCCGACGGCGTTGGCGGATGCGCCCTCACCGCCGATTCCACCGGACTGAATTCGCTCGCCGGCGGGCGCGAATTGAACGCTCTGCAGGCGCTTCTGCTCCTGCGCCACTTTGATGGAGCGGATGAGATCCGGCATATAAAGGCGCATGGAGGACTGATCTTTCTCAAATACCGCCAATTGCTCGTAAACCGGCCGCACGAGAATGAAGCCAGTGCGGTCATTGGCGCTTAACAACGTTTCCAATGGAGCCGGCGCCAGTTTGCGCAGCTTCAACTCAACCGCACGAACAAGACACTCATCGAATAGCCCCACAAAATCATCTTGGTAGGCATATGGGAGCTGTGGCGCCCGGGCGGCAATGCTCAAGAGTGCGCGCCGCGTGGAAATGGCGGGTTGGTAGCTGAGAACGTCGGGATCCAGTAGAAAATGCAGGAAGGCATGGCGAATATCTTCCAGAGGAAGTACTGAGCCTTCTCCGACAACGACAATGTAATGGTTTCCCACGTTCCGAAAATCCACGCGCGGGCCGACCAACATCGAGGGAATCACGGTGAACGTGCGGCCTTGCTCAGGCGTGAGAATTTGACGGAGATAGACTGTGCTTTGAAGAACGATCTGCCGAAAAGGATCCGTGAGACGGTCCGCCTCACGCTCCATATCTGGTTCGGCGGCTGCCCACTCATGGTCAATCTGCGCTTCGGAGTAGAAATCGCGAAGGACGTCGGAAAAGCCGTCGATGGAAAGCACAGCGGGAGGCAATTCATCATGCGAAACCATGAAATGAAATTCCGGCGGAGGCCCGACAGCCAGAGCGAAAGACAGATACGGCGCGAGTGTTTCCTCAGGGTCGGCATGCTGATGCTGAGAATAAAACTGGCGAACGGCGACAGCGGCAGGGCCCTTTAATTGAAGCATGCGTGCCTGAATGTCGGTTTCGAGAGGACTTAAATTGAGATTGGTCGAATTGGCGCCAAAACCCGCGGCGTCCAGAGCGCACATGGTGGCGAACAGTTGCGGACTCAACTGCACGGTGATTGGATTGGGCGAGTTTTCCGTGGCCTCCGTCGTTTCCTGCGCGGAGGCTCGAACCGCAGAAGCAGCCCAAAGCAAACACAAAGCGATGGCGACGGAAACACACAGGACCAGATGCCGACTAGTTCCTCGACTCTTCATGTCCGTGGTTTCTCGACGTAAGGCGCAGTGCTGCAAAAACTTAACCCTCTCCTTCAGACTGATGCCGCACACCCGATGCAGGGGATCACTGATGTGAGATTCTCACTCTATAGGGCCGGGTTGGCTGAGTCAAGAAACGCTCCACCAGAAAAAACGGGCTGACAGAGGGCGTGGCATGAACCTGATGCAAAGTAGCCATCCGAGGAATTCAAGCATGGGCAGCACGAACGATCTTGAGCGGGAAGACCGCTGCCGGTGGCTCAGCCGCGAACGCGAACCTCACTAAATGTGACGATCACCTGACCGCCGGACGTCGGCCGGCCGAAATTGAGCTCAGGCCGAAACCGAGAAAAAATCAGGATCTGATCAATCTGGTGGCGAATGGCCGCGTCGTCCGGTCCGGAAAGAATCTTGTAGTCGCCCACTTGCCCTTCGGCATTGACCGTGGCCTCTACCTTGAGCATTCCGGAGGCCGAGCCTTTGCCATCGCCCAAAAGAGCAGGCAGAGGGAATGGCGCGAGACTCTCCAGACGCGCCGGTTGAATCAAATCCGTTGGGAGGTCGTTGGGAATATTCCCCATTGGCATGCCCACGATGAGGCTCTGAACCAGAAACACGAAGACAAATGCAGCAGTCAACAAACCACCGGTCGCGGGAACAGCCAGTGGCCGCAAAATATGCTCGAAGAACATGCGCGCACGGGAGAGAATCGGCCGACTGGCACTCTTATAAACCTGAAGGCGAGAAGCCTCGACGCGGATGCGCGTGGCGAGGTCCGCAGGTGGCATCATCGCCTTCGCACCCGCGAGCGCTTGCGCCAAGCGGCGATAGCTTTCCAGGTCCGCGCGGCAGGATGCACAATTTTCCAGGTGCACGCGAACATTCGCGTGCCGGTCCGTCGGACCTGCGCCATCCAAATAGCCCGCCAGATGCCGTGAAACTTCTCGGCAGGTCATTATGCGCCTCCACTTCCCCGATTCATTGCCATAGCAGCATAAGAACTCAGCGGCGACTCCGAAACGCCGCTCGCCGCCGAAAGCATGACTGCGCCTTCGCGCGGCAATTCGCTTCGAACTGCGGAAGCCGACGGCTCGTGCAACACCGGGTCCAGGATTTTTCTCAAAGCTCGGCGTCCGCGAAGAATGCGTGTCTTGACCGTGGCGACCGAGATTTCCAGGACTTCGGATACTTCCTCATAGGAAAGCCCCTCGAGATCACGCAGAATTACGGCACTGCGATAGACTTCCGGCAGCTCGGAGAGCGCATTGCGCACGACGGTCTGCAACTCATTCCTGGCGAAGCGATCAAACGGCGTCGCATCGGCGTCTGGCAATTCAGCAGCGGACTGATTATCGCTTGCCGAGAAATCAATGGACACTTCGTGCTTGCTGTGACGCTGCCACCAGCGGCGATGGTTCAGCGACTCGCGCACGGCAATGCGATAGAGCCACGTCTTCAACGAACTGCCCTGGCGGAAACCGCCAATGCCGCGGAAAACCTTGAGGAAGACCTCCTGAGTTACGTCGGCTGCATCGCTGCGATCGGCAATAATGCTGTAAATGACGTTGTAAACCGAGGCGTGGTAATAGGTGACAAGCCAATCGAAGGCAGTATCCGAGCCGGACCTCAGCTCGGTGAGTAGCTGCGTCTCATCTTGAATCCAGGATAGAGTCTGCGCCAAATCCGACATGCGTCGTGCCGCCTATCCAGGTCTACCCCAACCTGACAAATTTTCGGCCCGCTCGCCTGCCCGGCAGGTTCGCCGAAGCTCGCAGGAAAGCCTCTAATAACTTAGACACCGGACCGAGCCGTACTGTTTCCTAGAATAGCAGATTTTCGGCCTGTTCTGCACCTGCCCGAAGGGATTAGGACTTTGCTCCTCTGGATGCAGTTGCAGGGCGCACCGTGACGCACTGGGACGTGAGATTTAGCCCGTTTCTCGGAGCATCTTTCGTTGAAATGCGGGCTATCTCGGAATAGAGTTACGCGACATTTTATTCTTTATCCGTCGAGGAGATTTATGGGGCTTCTACGCGACGTAAGAATTGCTTGGATTGCGGTCTTGTCGGGGACCGTTGTTGCGGCACTTTCTGCAACGGTCGTAGTTCGAGCGGCACGGCAGGATCAGGTGCAACGTGCGTCTTCCGTGCAGTCTGCTTCGTCCAGTCACCTGGAAAATGCCTTTGCGGCAGGCTGGATGCTCATCGACACGAACGAGAATGGGATCGCCGACGCGATTGACGGGCACGTTGTCGTACCCGCGCAGCCGACTGCCGCGGAGAATACGGCTGCGGCAAACCTCGCAGCTCGACTTGGTTATGGAACTTCTGGACTGACGCTCCCGATTGTAGCCACGACTGGCAAGACTGATGGCAAAGGGCCGCGAATTTGGATCGGTAAGAATGCGATGCCACAGGAAACGTCGAGCACGCTCGCCCCGTTGATTTCTATGCTGGAAAAAGGCGAAGGCGGCGTTTTCCTGACGGGCGACAATCTCGCGATTGTGGGCTTCGATGATACCGGTTTGCTGGCTGCGGCGGATGCATATTCAGCGCGCGCGCCGTATCAGTGGAAAGTTCCCGGCGAAGAACTCGACGAGATCGCCAAGGCGGTGGGCGCGGCGGCGCACGGCGGCGCGACGCAATTGATTGGCGTCACTTATGCGCAGAACATTCCCGGAATTCGACGCGCGTTTCTCCATGCCGACGGCACGATTTCGACGGATGATTTGCGCGGGGCATTTTCCTCGCCACATCTTGCAGCAGTGCGGCAACTCATCGTCATTGGCGGGCCGACGGTTGTCTCGGTCGAAAATCCGAAGCCGATGGCGGCGCAGGCCAGCGCGACGGATACAGAAACAAAGTCAACAACGACGCGCGCGGCTGGCGCCGGGGCCGAGGCTTCATCTGCAGCCGCACAAGAAGGGACGGAAGAAAATCCTTCGGAGCCGTCGCGGCGACTGGACCTCGCAACGCTCTACACCGGCAAAGGGCTGTTCAACGCAGCGCCGAAAATTCCTGTTCCTGCGACACTCAATGCACATCTTTACGTTCCCGCTGGAGCAGAAGGCGTAGCGATGGCCAATCTGGCGGCGCGCATGGGGCTGGAGACGACGGGAATTACGCTCCCGATTGCGTCGCCGGCAACCGATGCGAAAGCAAAGGACGTGAAGACGCAAGCGGTTATCGCGGGCGCGTCTGCGCTTACCGATGCGGCATTGAAGAAACTGAGCGATGAGGACACTGTCGCATCGCAGGCGGAGACGAGCCTTGCGTCGGGCGAAGGCGAGGCGCGGGTTGTGGACGATGCATTTCCAAAACACGGAGCGGTGATTATCAAAGGCGATGATGAAGGCTCCGTTGCAGCACTTGACCTCATCTCCGGACGTTTTCCGAACCTTTGGGAGCCAGGGAAACAATATCTCTCGATCGAGAACATTCGCTATGGCCTGCACCGTTTTTTTTCGCTGCATTCGAGCGCGGGCCAAGCGAGCGCGGCGCTCTACCATCTAGATCGTTGGATGAAGCAAATCAACGAGGCGAGCAGCGGAACCGCGGGCATTCATGATGTGAAGGCAAATGTTTATGTCGATTTAGCGGATCCCGGACTGGCGGATTATGTTCGCAAGACGATCGAGCAACAACTGCATGTTTCTGACGCGGATGTGCAAACGGGCAGTCTGCACGCGGGGACACAATGTTGCGATGCAAATCCGGCGCTGCATTACGAAGGACCGGAGACTGTGTTCCATCAGGCCAAGCCGACATTCAGCGAGGATCTCGTAATTCCATGGGAGGGCAATCGCCTGCTGCATGCTGTGGAAGGCGCGGCGCGCAAGATTCAGCCGAGCCAGCCCGTTACGGTTGTAGCGCGCGTCAGCGAAGGGCCTGAGGAGCGCCAGAAATTAACGGCGGCGATTGAGGCAATTCTTGCGCTTGCGGGCGTCGCGCGCGGGCACATGCACGTCGAAGTGCTTTGCGCGTTCAAGCAAGGTTACAGCTGGCTGATGGACGAAATTGCCCCGGAGCTCGCGAACAAATCAGTTGCCAAGGTTCAAATCGATTTCGCGAAAGACGCGGACGCGTCGCACGTGCGAACGATGTATTCGCAAGCGCGCTGGGTGCAGGAGCTTTACCCAGTGGACGAGATGGTGGCCCGAAAGCTTAATCTGCCGCTGGCCAAAATTACCTTCGACGAATTTATATCAAAACCGGGAGATCCAACCTATCGCGTTCATGCATTCGACGCGGCCGGGCATGAAATGCTATCCCGCGACTTTCGCGTTGCGACTGTGATGCAGCCATACAACGGCGTGATGCCGCGCTACGAGGAAGTGCAGGTGGAAACGGGATGGGTTCATATACAAAGCGCCGCGCACGTTCTTTTGGATGAGCGCATCCCGACGGATATTGAAGAATTCTGGGACCACTACCAGAACGTGACGCTGCCGCGCATCTACCAATTCATCATGGCGCAGGCGCACGGCGACGTTCGCGCGGAATATCAGCCGCTCTTCGATACGCTGCGAATGGATTTCCACATGAGCGAACCGGACTACAATCTCGGGCTCGACCATGAGCGAATCTCCTCGCTCGAAGCTCTGCAAGAAGACACGTTTTATGCGACGGATAATTTTTTCGACATGATGGGCGACCTGGAAACCGGGCATCCCTTCGACTACGCAGGGCGCATCATTCCGATTGTTCATCCTTCGGAGGACGGCAAGGATGGGCGCGTACATATCGAATTTTATGGAAAGCCCGCCGCCAATCCGCTGGTGCGGCTGAGCTGGACGGACGCGCAAGGAGCGCGCCATGAGAAAGAAAGACACCTGCCTGCGTTAAGCGGCGCATTCGGGCCGAGACTGATTCAGGCTCGCGTAAAAGCTGGAGAGCAAGGCGTCGAGAGCCTGACATGGTCGCTGCCTGCCGATTACCTGCACGACGAATATCAGGACTGGGTGAAGCTCGCGCCGCGCGAACAAGTGGAACACACGATTTTTTCGGTTGAGCAGGCTGAAGCGCAATTGCACTGGCTGGAAGAGATGCATGCAGCGGGAATTTATCGCGATGCGCTTGCCTATGCACATCTTCAGAAGATGGCGATGGAATTTGAGTTGCCGCGCCCGCTCACTGCGAAAGTTGATAGTCCGGAGCCGCGCGCTTATGTGAGTTGGGAAATTCCCGGTCCAGCCGACCCGCGACCGATGATCATGCAGGCGAGCAAATCGCCTGAAACATCAGGAGGCGAATCTGCGAACGCGGCAGGAGGAGAGATTGTCCAGTGGGATGAACCCATCAGCCCGGCAGGGAACGCGAGAATCCTCGCGCGCCTCGCAGCTTATCCGGGCGTCAACGTTTATTGGATGGGGCGAAGCTACCTGGGACAAAACATCTGGGCGGCGGACATCATGCAGCCGTCGCCGTCGCGCCTGCGATCCTGGGCGAAAGAGACGACGCTCAAGGCCTCCATCATTTATTCCGGACGGCAACATGCCAACGAAGTGTCGAGCACGAGCCATGTAGACAAGTTGGGCGAGCTGCTCGTCTCCGATCCGCAGACGCGCGTGCTGCTCAAGCAGGTCAACGTGGTGCTGCATCCCATCGACAATCCCGACGGCGCTCAGTTGTCGGTCGAGCTTGCGAAAATCACGCCCGACAATCTGTTGCATCCCGGTTACCACGGCTCGCTCGGCGCGGACGTCACCCAAGGACAGGCGGAAAGGGACCCGATTTATCCGGAATCGCGCACGCGGCCACTGCTGCTGCAGACGTGGCTGCCGGACGCTTTTCTGAATCCGCATGGCTATCCTTCGCACGAATGGATTCAGCCATTTTCCGAATACAGCGCCTGGGTGCAGACGCGCGAAAGCGCGAATCCGGGACGCGCATGGTGGATTCCGCGAGGTTGGTTCACAAGCATGGGTTATTTGCGCGATCCGGCGCATCCGGAAAGCGAGCAGATTGCGTACGCATTGCGCGACCGCATCGTCGCCGCTGAGCGCAGCGTGCCCGGCCTGCTGCCGCTCGAAAATCGCATGAATGCGCGCTATGAACGCTATGGCCAGCGCTGGGATCCCGATTACATGACGCAGCCAATCGTTGACGGCATTCGCATTTATATGGCGCTCAAAGGTTCGCCTGCCCCGGCGCGGAGCGGCGCGGGCGAGCTTTATGGCGGGGCTTCACCGAACATTACCTGGGACACAGGCTATACCGAAGCGCCCGACGAAACCGCTCACGGCGACTACATGAGATTGCTCGCGTCGGCTGGACTAGCATTCGACGAAGTCCATTTGAAGTATCTTGCACAAGGAAAACTCCGAATTACGCACACGGAAAAAGAAGTTTCCGGCGGCATCTCGTGGCAAGTGATGCGCGAAAGGCCGATTTTGCCGTCGGTCGCGCCTCCAACAAAGGATTCGCCAGCGCCGAATTTGCACCGCTGAAAATTCGAGATGGCAAATGCGTGCGAACTGTGGCACTGCACACGTCAGCGAGTTTGACGCTGCGGGCAAGCGGATGCTATAAAAGCTAACAGAAGCTTTTTCCCGGTGGGGCCGTGGCGCAGTTGGGAGCGCGCCTCGATGGCATCGAGGAGGTCGTGGGTTCGAATCCCATCGGCTCCACCATTTGCATCATCCGTAACGAATTGGCCTGCTAACTTCCCGGTTCACCACGATGCTTAGAAACTGCGGCGCATTGCGCGGGCAGACCCACGATTCTTGCCGGGCTTTGTTCCAAACCTAGCTGAAACGCACCGCGACGGATATCACTTCTCATCGGCGCCAGCTGATGCACCGCCAGAATCGGCGGGTACAGCAAGCGAATTGAAGAGCAGCGGATACGTATTTTCCGGCTGGCCGCGGAACTGGCATCGGAAGCCAATCAGCACGATGCGCCCCTGGCCGAACGGCACAGAAACCGCCGCGACTTTGCCTTCCAGATGTTGCTCGCCAAGGAGCCAGCCGCTCAGCAGCGGACTGGTCTTGGGATAAACAGCGAGGATGCGAATTCCATCGTGCTCGCCGAGTTGTGTGAATGGATCGACTTTGCGCGTTTCGCTGCCGGTGAATCGCGGCGGGCCGGATGGATTCTTCGGATCCCAAACATCGAAAGCTTGCGAGTTCACGAAAAACGCGACGGAATCCTTTTGCATTCCTTGTGTCTCGGGCAGGTCCGGGTCGACGTCAATGCGCAGCAACGAGCCCGGCCCGTAGAATTGCGTCGGGCCGACATTTGCCAGGACATTGCGCACAGGCAAACCGAATTCTTGAATGAGCAACTGGGAAGCGCTGTCCAGAGCAACAATGCGGCCGCCCTGCTTGGCGAAATCCTCGAGTGCCGTCACGCCGGGCAGGCCCAAGCCACCGACGTACTCAGGCCGCTGCACGACTCCCTGCCGAATGCCCTCCCCGCCGAATGCTGGCATTGCGCCCGGCTGCCATCCATGCAGCATGCTCTGCTCGCTCTGCTGCGGCAGAATAATCACGTCAAATTTCTGGCGCAGATTCCCGGCGCGAATGTCGGCATCGTGCAAATCCGTGTACGGAATCGCATAACGATCGAGCAGCCAGCGCGTCCAGCCAGCGTCCATATTTGCTTGCCAGGAATCGTAAAGGCCAATGCGGCCAATCTTCGTTCCTGCCGGAGGAGCGAAATGATGTGCAGGCTCGTCGATTTTCGTTGGGTCCGCGGAAATCGAAATGGGTTGATCCACATGAACGACATCCACGCCCATTTGCATCGGCAGCGTCCAGCCGGTCATATCGTAGGGACGCTTCGGTGGACCGCCGGGATAGAGCCGCAAATCCGGATAGTGTTGCGGCTCCATCAAATCGATGAGATACGGACGGAACGGCTGCGCCGTAGGCATCACAATCGTGCCTGCCGGATACGTTACGCCATTCACCGCGAAATCCCGCGTCGCCTTTTCGATTTGCACGCCGCCCATTTGCAAGGCGAAGAGCATGTCTCCGGTCGCAGTGGCGTCATGTTGCTTTTGCGGGATGATGTAGGCGTATGGTCCGCCCTTTTCGCCGAGGGCGATTTCGTCGTGGCACATCTTCCAAAAATCGAAAAGCCACTGATCTTTGCGCCGCGCAGCGATGTCGAGCACAGCCATGTCGCCGGTGATCATGTAATCGACGGCGTCCTTCAGATGCCACCAGCCGCCGCGCCACGGATTGGGATAGTATATGCTCGGCTCGACCGCAGAGACGCCGTTCGAGAAAGTCTTCGGTAGAGATTGCGGCGGATAGTAGCCGGGCGTCGCGTAATCAAACAGCGCGGTCTCCGTTAAAATTCCGATCATGTTGTGATAATAGGGCGCGGTTCGCATACCGCCGTTCCACCACATATCGAATTCCTGGCGCGAAACGGCGCCGGGCTGATTTTCTTCCTCGAACCGCCGTGTCATTGCGTCTCCGACGAGATTCACGCCGCGAACCACTTCGGCGGGAATGTTCGGATTCATGGGATCGTCAAACGGAGGAACGAAAATTCGTGACGGAAACGGGCCGGACTGATGCTGGTTGTAAACGATTTGTGGGAACCATTCCTGATAGAGCTCTTTGGCCACGTCGCGGCTTTCAATCTGATTGAACATGTACCAGTCGCGATTGTTGTCGTGGCCGACGTATTTGTTCCAGAGCTGAATGGTGGGCGCAAGTTCGTACGGTGTATTGACGTTTTTCTCGTACCAGTGCGCGACGATATCGAGACCGTCGGGATTGATCACCGGACACTGTACCAAGATGACATTGTCGCGGATGCGCTGCATCTCCGGCGTCTCTTCGCTCACGACCATGTATGCCAGCTCAGGTGACTGTTGCGCGCCAGCGACTTCTGTCGCGTGCAAACCGCCATCGATCCACACAACAGCCTTGCCTTCGTCCGCGAGCTTCTGCGCCGTCGCTCCATCGAGTTTCCCGGAGGCAAGTTGCTGAACGATGGAGCGGTAATGATCCAACTGGCGAAGATTTTCTTCGCTGGAAATAATGGCGATGAACATCTGGCGGCCGTAGCCAGTCGGTCCGACATTTTGCAGACGGATGCGCGGGCTCACAGCGGCGAGCGCCTGATAGTATTTGGTCATCTGCTCGAAGTCGGCCAAGTGATAATCCGCGCCCGGAGCGAAACCAAAAACAGATTCCGGCGTTGGCACGGGAGGCGGAACGGCCTTCTTGGGCTTCGGCGCCGCGACGGCCAAGGCCGCGCACAGAAAGACTGATGCAAGGACGATGAAGCTCTTGCTGATTCTTCGCACAGGACTCTCCTCACGGATGGCGAATTCTAGTGCCGCTCGACTGGGATTGGCAAATTCCATTGTGTCGCTTTGCATTAGTCGGTGGAACGGCACAGAACTGCAAACGGTTACAAGAAAAATCGCAAATTTCAACAAACTACTTGAACCAGCTATAGCCGATCGAAATCATGACGCTGCCATTCAAACCTGGGTTCAGCGTTCCCAGACTTGCGTTGGAGTGATGAACTCCCTGAATCTCGATATCCCACGAATGCTTTGGGCGCGTAAAAATGCGGAAACCAAATGCGCCCTGCGACGTGAAATTGACTGCAGAGGTGTTCCCCGGCGGCACGTTGGACGTGGTGAAGAGTACACCGCCAGCGATCAATGCATAGGGCGTAAATTTGGGATGGCTCGTGAAGTTCCATTCGAGGATGATGGGCTTGAAACTTCCACCATACACCGTCCCTCCGGGCTGCATCACCAGATACAAAGGAAGCGCTTCGCCTGCATATTCGAAATTTCCGCGAAACCAGCCGCCGAGATGATCACCGGTGAGAACTTTCCCGAAGCGTACTCCAGCGATAAGGAATTGCGTGTTGACCGAGTGACCCGCGCCCGTCCCGCCAGCGATAAGAGGCTCGATTTCGAATGCTCCGTCCGTCAGAGCTTGCGAAGTCAGATCCTGAGCGAACGCAGCCGGAGCGACAAGCAATAGCCAGAGCGCAATGAGCCGAAGTGGCATCCGTCTTTCCGGTGCGCGAATTTGCGACGAAACGCGGGCGAAGAGTATTCCACGCAGATATATCGGTCAAGCCCTTATATCTCTCGGAATTCATTCTGCAAAATCCAACCAAGAACGCGAGGCTTTCAGCATAGAATGCCTAGGCCATGGCCAAAGTCACTTTTCTCGGTGCGGTTGGAGCTGTCACGGGATCAAAATATCTTGTCGAGGCGGGCGGAAAGCGGCTGCTCGTCGATTGCGGACTCTTCCAGGGTTCCCGGGAATTGAAACAGCGCAATTGGGACGCGCTGCCGATCCCTCCGGCAAGCATCGATTGGGCCGTTCTCACGCACGCACACATTGACCACACCGGCTATCTGCCGCGACTGGTTCGCGAAGGCTTTCGCGGACCGATTTATGCGAATGCCGCTACACGCGAACTCTGCGAGCTTATGCTTACGGATTCCGCACACTTGCAGGAAGAAGACGCAGCGTATGCAATGAAAAAAGGATATTCGCGGCATAAACCGGCGCTGCCGCTGTATACCGTCAACGACGCGCAGCAGGCGCTGACGCGTTTTCAGGAGATTCCGCGCAAGGACACTTTCACGATTAGTCCCCAATTCACGGTAAAGCCTTCCGACGCGGGACACATTCTCGGCTCATCGTCACTTCAGATCACGATTACAGAAAACGGGAAATCGTCCGTGGTGGTTTTTTCCGGCGACGTCGGCCGTTACAATCAACCCATCCTCAATGATCCGCAGCCAATCGCCAAAGCGGATTACATCCTCTGCGAATCGACTTACGGCGACCGAGATCATCCGACGGCTTCTCCGTATGATGCGATCGCCGACATTGTTAACCGCGTGGTGAAACGGGGCGGCCTGATCGTAATCCCGTCGTTCGCCGTGGGCCGGACGCAAACGCTCATGTATATTTTCCGGCAATTGGAAGAGCAGCAGCGAATTCCACGACTGCCCACGTTCGTTGATAGTCCGATGGCGATCAGCGTGACGGACCTATACGTTCGGCATACGGAAGACCATAGTTTGCAATTCGTGCAACTGGAACACACGGGAAATCATGACCCACTGAATACGCACGAAGTTCACATGACTCGAACCGTTCAGGATTCTAAAAAGATCAACAGCATGAATTCGCCGTGCATCATTATTTCCGCCAGCGGCATGTGCACCGGCGGGCGCATCCTGCACCATCTGGCGCAAAGATTGCCGGATGCGCGCAACGTCGTGATTCTCGCAGGTTATCAGGCGGAAGGCACGCTCGGACGCCAGTTGCTGGAAGGCGCGAAATTTGCGCGCATTCATGGCGAACAAATTCCCGTTCGCGCCGAGATTCAGGAAGTAAGCCAATTTTCGGCGCATGGTGACCGCGGCGAGCTGGTCCGATGGCTTTCCGGCTTCGCTGCGCCGCCAAGGCAGCTATTTCTTGTGCACGGCGAACCCGCAGCGGCGCAATCGTTTCGCGGTACGGTCCAGGAAAAACTTCACTGGCCGGTCACGATTCCGGGCCAAGGTGACTCTTTCGATCCGCTGGCCTGAGGCCATGGCAAATCGCATAGAGCGTTCAGCGAATGCGCCACGAAAAGACAAAAACGCCGCGCGCGCATCCGCTGCGGGCGCATTCAAAGTAATTTCATTCAAGTCGGCGAAGGTTTGGGAAGCGTGGCTCGCGGAAAATCACGCAGCTTCCGTGGGAGTCTGGCTGCGCTTCTTCAAAAAAAGCTCGGGAGTCGGTTCCATCACGCATGACGAGGCTCTGGATGAAGCGCTGTGCTACGGCTGGATCGATGGGCAAATCCAAAAACACGATGACAAGTCGTGGCTGCAGAAGTTCACACCGCGGCGCGCAAGGAGTATCTGGTCAAAGCGAAATATCGAACACGTCGCGCGGCTGACTAACGCAAAAAAGATGAAGCCGGCGGGACTGCGGCAGGTGGAGGCCGCGAAAGCCGATGGCCGATGGGAGATGGCCTACGACTCGCCGAGCAATATGCAAGTTCCGAAAGATTTTCTCGAACGGCTCGCCGAAAACAAAAAAGCAGAGACTTTTTTCAAGTCATTAACGAGAGCGAACACATACGCAATTGGATGGCGCCTGCAAACAGCGAAGAAGCCGGAAACGCGCGAGAAGCGCATAAAGGCCATCCTACAGATGCTGGCAAAAGGCCAGAAATTTCATCCCTGAGCGGGGCAGGATAGCTATTTGGCGATTCAGAAACGCTTTCGGCGAATGTGAAATTTATTTTGCGGGCCGGAAAACCTTTTTGCAGGTTTGATATTCCAACAGACTAAACGCACCACTCGGGGGTGGGGAGCGACCACCACAGGGCAACCGACCTGCTTCTCACCCCATTCTTCTCGTGGTATATTTTGACCGTGATGAACGCCAAAATGAAGCATGGCCTCCAGCTTGCAAGACTGTATGGCATCAACGTGCGCAGCGCGCATTCCCATGGCAAGGGAGTTTGGTATTGGAATCTGAGGAACTTTCCCGGTGCCTACTTCGACGCCAATGGAGTAGTCGTTTTCCAGACAGAGCAAGAGTATCGAAGCTGCCCCAATCTTACCGTCTACGACAATAACACTCAGGTGTTCTATGGCGGCATTAGAAATCTTCCAGGTTATACAGAACTAACCCCGCCCCCGACGGCACTCTAAAATTTTGGAGTGCGACCACTGCTGTTCTTAAGGGGGAGTTTCTCCAAGCGCTTCTCGGCCTCGGCGAGAGTGAATTCTTTTTTGCAGAATGTGAAGCGGAGCTGTTGCGCGCCGTCGGCGGGATCGTGGTAGAAACTCGAACCGGGCACGGCCGCGACGCCGATTTCCTTCACCAGATAACGGGCGAATTCGACATCGTTCGGGAACCCAAAATTCGAAATGTCGGTCATGATGTAATACGCGCCGCGCGGCTTGAAGCATCGAAAACCTGCATCGGTCAAGATTCCGAGCAAGCGGTCCCGCCGGACGAGATAATCCTGCGCGAGTTGCACGTAATACGCATCGGGAAACCGCAGCGCCACAGCGCCCGCTTCCTGCAATGGTGCGGCGGCGCCAACGGTCAAAAAATCGTGCACCTTGCGAATCGCGGAACTGACATCCGGTGGAGCGATGGCCCAGCCAACGCGCCATCCTGTGACGCTGTAGGTCTTGGAAAGCGCGTTGATTGTGATCGTGCGCTCACGCATGCCGTCGATCGCTGCGCCAGCGATATGCTTCGCTCCGTCATAAAGCATGTGCTCGTAAATTTCATCGGTGATTAAATACGCGTCATGCCGGATGCACAAATCGCGAATCGTTTCGAATTCCTGCCGCGTGAAAACTTTTCCCGTCGGATTATTCGGCGTATTGAGAATGATCGCCTTCGTTCTGCTTGAAAATGCGCGCGAAAGCTCATCGGGATCGAACGTCCACTCCGGCGCGCGTAGGCGAACGAAGCGAGGCGCAGCGCCGCTCAAAATCGCATCCGGCCCGTAATTTTCGTAGAACGGCTCGAAGACCACGACTTCATCGCCGGGATTAATGATGGCCATCATCGCCGCCATCATGGCTTCGGTCGAGCCGCAGCAAACGGTGATTTCGCGCTCCGGGTCGATGGCGATTCCGTGCTGGCGTTCGAACTTCTCCGCAATGGCGTTGCGCAGAGATTTCGCGCCCCAGGTGATGGCATATTGGTTCACGTCGCGCGCAATCGCGTCGCGCGCGGCGGCTTTGATTTCCTCCGGCGCAGCGAAATCGGGGAATCCCTGCGACAAATTCACGGCATTGTGCGCCATCGCGAGCCGCGTCATCTCGCGAATCACCGATTCGGTGAATTGCGCAGCCTTCGCCGAAAGACGCGCCTCGTTCGCCACTGCGCCCGTCGCGGGATTCATTGCTTGCCTCCGTACAACTGGTGATAGAAGGTCGCGTTGCGCGTCACGATTTCCACATATTCTCGCGTTTGCGTGAACGGAATCGATTCCACAAATTCCGGCAGCTCGGAATATGTTTGCCCCGTCTGCCACAGCGTCACGCGATCTTCTCCGGCATTGTACGCCGCCAGAGCCGCTTCCACGCTGCGAAAACTTTTCAGAAGGTCGCTCAGGTAGATGGTCCCCAGGCGCAGATTATAGGCCGGATCGAACAAACGCTCCTCCGAGTAGCGCACGCGGAGGTTATGCGCATAAATCTTTGCCGTCGGAGGAATCAACTGCATCAAGCCGTATGCATTTGCGGTTGAGTGCGCATCTTTTTCAAACGCGGATTCCTGGTGAATCAGCCCCGCAACAATCATGGGATCGAGGCGCGCGCGCCGCGAATCGCTGCGGATCTGCGACGCGTATGGCAAAGGGAAATAAAGCATCCACGCTTCGTGCGGCTCCTCTGCCAGCGGCCGCGATTCGAGAGATGGATAGATTGTCCGCAGAGCGACGATCGCTCCACCGTAATGTTCCGCGTTGGTGGCGGCGCGTGCGATGGCGAACTGCAGCGGCGCTGCGTGCGTTGCACTATAAGCCGCGTGCAGCTCAAGCAAGGCATCATCGTCGTCTGCGATCGTCTCGAGAGCAGTGGCGCGTTGCACCCGCGCGAAAGCGCCGGCTGGCTCCTGTGTACTTACGGGCGATACTGGCGATAGAGGCCGAATCCCGTCGAGGACTGGCAGCCAGGCTTCCTGACCCTTGCCGAGCGCATGAAGCTGGGCCTGCGCATGCGCGGCGAAATAATTGTTCGGGAACCGCTGGCACAATTTTTCGAAATACGACCGCGCGTCGGCGTTCTGTTTTGCCTGCTGCGCCAGGCGTCCCAGCCAATAAAGAGCATCGGGCGTATAACTCGACTGCGGGTGGTCGCGCAGGAATTTTTGGATGAGCACATCGGCACCGTCACGATGACCCATGTATGCGGCCCAAGCCACGCGCCACTGCGCATTGATGGCGTCATCGCTGGCCGGGAATTTATCGACGACTTGCTGGTAATACGTGGCTGCTTTATCGCGATTGAGTTTGACCCAGTAATAATTTCCGGCAGAAAAGAGCGCTCGTTCCGCCCATGGACTGGTTGGCGCGGCGGACTGCGCCTTGGCGAGGGCATTCGCTATTCCTGTATCGTCCTGCAAAGTCCAATAGGCCTGCAAAAGGTAATAATCCCGCTCAGCTTCGGTATTCGGCTCCTGCAACTGAATCGAGGCGAGCGCTGACGGGTCGGCTCCCAACTGCACCTTGCAGTCCGCGGCGCGCACTTGAGCCTGCTCATCATCGGGTCCGTCAGCAGACAAGACGCTGCCATAAGCCTCTTCCGCATCCTGCCAGCGATGCGCCTGGAAGAGTATGTCCGCGCGCTCGAGCATGTCGGCGGTCATCGGCTTCGGATATGCGCTGCCCAATTCGCTCGCGAGGAAAACGGCTTTCTGACCTGCCTCCTCCGCGCTCGCGCTCAATGGATAGTGGTCGTAAACCGTGAGGTAGTCGCCTGCCGCAGCGATTTTGTCACCGGCTTGCTCGTGCGCTTGTCCGCGAAGAAAGAGTAAATCGGGGTTTGTGTTGATGTCTTTCGCGGTTGCCAGCGCGTCGAGCGCTTTTTGCGGTTCGGTCAAAGAGATGGCAGTTTCCGCCAGCGCCTGAAGACCAAGGTCGCCAATCACGCTCTGCGGATACTCTTGGCGCAAGGTCTCGAGCTGATCGAGCGCGGCGGCGTTGTTATTCAGATTGCGGTCCACCTGCGCGCTCCAGAACAAAACATAATCGCCGAGCAGCGTCTCCCGCTTGGCAATATCCAGCCATTTCCGCGCGTCTTCGTATCGCCCGCCGTTGTAATCGAAGCCGCCGAGCTCGAGCGCTGCCCGCGCTCCCAGTTCTTCCTTGGCGTGCGCTGTGGCAAATGCGGCGAGCGTGCGATACGCCGAGCCGGGCTCTTTTTCGTTCTTTAGCTCGCGCGACAGCAATGACAGTTGCCTGGCCTCCGTGCCGAAGCGCGATGGCTTCGCGGCTTGAGGGCTAGCGGCAGGCTTTTTCGTTCCAGCTTGTTTTGCGGCTGGCTTTGCAGCCGGCTTCGCATTGGCCGCTTGCGCGCAAAGCGCCCGCGGCGCGAGCAAGAACAAAAAGCACGCGCACAGGGCAACGAATCTCATGTGGGCAGGATGCGAGATCCTCTCCGTCCATTTCAGCTTCGTCAATTTCATCGGGCGCGAATCACCGGCGTAGAACGGGTGAGGGATAGGGATATTCTCCGAGGGTTTCCGGGTCGCCGTCGCCCAAAATTTCCACCATCCAATGGCGGAAATAATCGACGGGCTGCTCGAGTATTTTTTGAAAGCGGCGATCATATTCTCTCCGCGCCTTGTCGAGTTCTCCGCGAAGCCGCACGCAAATGTCTTTATGCTCCTGGCCTTTGCGGACGTCCGCCGGTTTCAGCATTTTAATATCTTGCATGGATACTTTGGCTACGCGATTCGCCCGCTTGTGCAGTTCCTGTTCATCAGGCGGCAAATCCGCGATGCGAAATGCGACCGGCTCCGGTTCTGGCGCCTCTACAGGTTCGGATGCGACGTCCTCCTCAACGGTAGCCTCGATTTCCGCGGCTGGTTCTTCTTCCGCCTCGGTCACGGGCGCATGTGCAGTTGGAACTGGAATTTCCGGCGGAGGCAATTTCTGCTGTCGCGGGGCTGGCGCTTCGGCTACCGCTACGGTAGGCGCATCGTCTCCACTTTCTTCGTCGTCTATGTCGCGGCCGTGGTCCTTCATGGCATTCGAGATGAAATCCGACAGAACGGAAAGGCTCGCGGCCAATGAAGCTGAGGTTGCCCGCACACGCAGCATAGCGGGCAGAGTGTTGGTCGGCCTCACCGACGAACAGGCCGAGACGAGGTCAGCGAAGGCCTGTTGCAAGTCTTCGAGCGTCTTCTGCAAAGGCAGAAGATTGTCGCGAACGGCGCGCGAAACCGCCGCCTCCAAGGCGCGTTCCCGGGTTTTTTGAGCATCGCCCATGCGTGAGTGTGCCCTGTCCGCGATTATGGAAACGCTGGGAAAAAGTGTCAACACGCATTGCGGAAGCCGGTTCCTTCCCCACGACAGGAGACAGCAAGAATCCCGCCGTCAGATAGCAGGCGGGATCCTTTCCACAGTCATTGGCTTGCAGAAGCTCAGCGAGAAAATTACATCCCGCCGGCTCGCGGCTTGATGAGCTCATCGAGATAATCCGGCTTGCTGGAGTCTCTCACGAGATGCGGGTAGCGATCTCCGCCGCGATAATCCACGTCAACGGTTTTCAGGAAATCGTCGTTGACGCTTAACAGCAGATGAATCGGCTCTCCGCCATTCATGTTTGCCTTGACGGCATCCTCCAACAGCTCGGGCTTGAAAACACGGCCATTCACAGCAATGATTTTCATTCCCGCCGTAACTCCCGCTTTGTAGGCAGCTCCGCCAACGATCGAATCGCGAACCGCCCCGTCTGCTCCCAATTGCAGGCCGAGGGAGTATTCGTCGCCCGGATTGCCGCCGCGCAAGCCCTGCTCAGGAGGCTGGCTCGAAAGCTCTACCTTCCATCCGCCATTCTCGATTCCTCCCACAGGCGCCTCTGGAGAGAGAGACGTGAGCCGCTCGTGCAAGAACTTCGCCCAATCGTACGGCACGATTTGATTCAGCGACGCGACGACGCCGTCGAAAGTGTAAGTTTTCAGTTCGGGTCCGTTGTTTGGGCCGCCATGAAACAGATGGCAGAAATCGTCAATCGATTTTGCGCCATTGCTTTGCTGGTGGATGATCGTCGCGACCTCGAGCCAGAGCAAATCTCCCTCTGGATAGTAATCTGAGCCGCGGCGCCAGTTCGCCCAACCGCCGCCGCCGCGAACGCCCGGGATTGCCGTTGCCGTGTCCTGCAAATCGCGCCATGTGCGGCCGGGCGTGCCGGGACCAAGATTGGCCGCGATGCTGGCGAGATATTCGTGATATTGCTGGGGCGTCCAAAGGCCGCTGCGCGCCGCGAGCATCGGCCCAAGAAAATCCGTCAGGCCCTCATAGACCCACAGCAAATCATCCTGCATCGGCGTTTCGTATTCCGGCGTCGCCAAATCCGCTGGGCGGCGGAATTTGCCGTTCCACGAATGCATGAACTCGTGCGAGAGCAAGCCGCCGAGCATCATTTCGGCGTTCGGACCGATTAACGCTCGTTCCGGCAGGCGGCTGTCATTGCTTTCGTGATGCTCGAGGCCGAAGTGCGCCACGTGGTCGCTGAGCGTCAGCAGAAAATGGTAATCGCGATAGTGGCGCGAGCCGAACAACTTTCCCGATTCGGCCACCAGATTCGTCATTTTCTGGATCGCGTCCGGGCTGATATTCAGCGCCGCCTCGCTATCGGCCACAAGGTCGAGCTCATGATGAATCGGCTCGCCCGGAGGCGTGATGTTGATCGCGCGGTAATACTCGCCGGCAATCACCGGGGAATCCACGAGGCGATTCAGCGACACGGGCTGAAATGTGATTTCATCTCCCGCAGCGCTCTCCACCGGCAGCGGCGTGCCGTACTTCCATCCGCTCGGAACTTTGAGGCGCGCGTGGAACATGATGTCCTTTGCCGGTTCACCTGCAGGATACAAAACATTCTGGTTCCAGCTGATCACCACGAGCTTGTCCGTTGACGAAGGCGCGCCTGTCGCAAAACCTCCGCCGCTCGGTTCGAGATACATGAAATCCACATCAAGGCGTTCGATACCCTCGGGGACATTGACGTGAAACGTGAAAACGTCGAGCAAATCGCGCTGCCATGGAATCGCCTGGCCATTCGCGCTGAATTTCAGTCCCGTGAGGTTCGAGATCGGTCCATCGGGCCCGTGCTCGCCGGGAATCCACTTTGGAAAATAGAGCGTCAGAGGCCCGGGATGCACAGGCATGATCATGTGCGTCCGCACATAGCCCAGCGGGACGCTGGTCGCGTCCACGGTCAATTGAATTGCGCCGGCTTGCGCGAATGCCGCAGGTGCAGCCAGCAGAAAGATCAACGCAAAGAGAGACGCCAAGCGATAATTCGATCGAGTCATTAGAAATCTCCTTCTGGACGCATGATGAAAGCAAAATTCGTTCATTAGAGCTGTCGGAACCGCAAATCATACCGCGAGAAACACTTTCGTCAATCGAGGAATTGCAAATTCGAAAATTTGCGGAGTCATTTCAGCAGCAAAAACGCTTCGAAGGGAAAAGCCCTCAGACTTTCAGTTTTTCTTCGAGGCGGGATTTTATTTCCGGCCATTCTGAATCGATGATGCTGAAATAAATCGAGTGGCGAATTCTGCCGCTGGCAGTAATCATGTGATTGCGAAAGATGCCCTCTTGCCTCGCGCCGATGCGCAAAATCGCGTTGCGTGATTTTTCATTCAGCGAATCCGTTTTCAACTCCACGCGCATGCATCCAAGGACTTCAAACGCGTGGCGCAGCAACAAGTATTTGCACTCCGTATTCACCGCTGTGCGCTGCCACTGCCTTGCAACCCACGTCCAGCCAATCTCGACGCGGCGATGCATTCGCTCGATGCTGGCGTAACGCGTCGAGCCAATCACCTGACCCGATTTTTTTTCGATGATTGCGAATGGCAGCGAAACGCCACGCGCCTGGTCGGCAAGGGCGACCTCGACGTATGCCGCCATCTCTTGCGGCGTGCGGACAGGATCGGGAATCCATCGCCACAATTCTTCGTCGAGGCCAATGGCAGCGAGCGCGGCATGATGCGCACGCGAAAGAGGTTCCAGCCGGACGTGCCGTCCTTCGAGCGTCGCAGGAGCAATCATCATTTCTTTCGTCACGTCTTTCACTGGGGCTTCAGCCATCCATTCTCGCTTTCGTCTGTTTCGCGGCCCGCTGCGCCGCTTATCGTCGCACATTCTACGCGGCGACCCGTCTTCCGCGAAGAATTCCCTTCTTGTATCTCTCCTGCCATTTTGGACTGCCGCTTCGCATACGATGGTCGACAAATCTCGGTTCCGAGAGTTAAGATGTCCGCATCGAAAAGCTTTTCGCGGAGGTTTTGTTCATGCGCCGCACGGCTTTTTTCGTTGCATTTCTGGCATGCATCGTCGTTTCGGCCGGCGCCTATTCCCAGAGTCAACCTCAGCCGCCGCAACCCGGCCATCAGTCTGCGCAGCAAGTTTGGATCGGCTTCGTCACGGACACGCATTGCGGCACGCACTGCCAGGTCACCTCGAACATGACGCCGGATTTGAAGTGCGTCCGCCTGTGCGTGGAACGCGGCTCGAAGTATGGACTGTGGTCGGATAATAAAGTGTATGAACTCGATCCGCAATCGCTGGCTGCGAAATTTGCCGCCAAGAGCGTCAGGGTCACGGGGACAATGACACGCACAGCCGACGGCGGAAAGATTCTCGCTGCTTCTATCGTTCCCACGGAGACCGCACCGCCTCTTTTCAAGCCAGCAAGCCACTGACAAGCGCGACGAGTCAGTTCATGTTAAGACGTACGTCCTCATAAGGTAGCAACGAGCGGAGCGCGATCTTGCCTGATCGCCTGACGCATTAGAGGCTCGTTATGAACGGAATCAACTTCATCTGACGTTTCGGCTTTTCTCTCGACTATCCCCAGGATCGTCGGCGGATTTGGTGGAGGCGGGGGGAGTCGAACCCCCGTCCGAGAGACCTTGTAGCACGAAGACTACATGCTTAGCTCGTTCGCATGCGGCCATGCCTTGCGGCATTCCGCTGTTCGCCGCCCGCGCTCAGAGCGAGCAAGAAACGCGGCCAGCTAGCCCGATAGTCTCGCCGACGCATTACGGGCCGAAATGCGCCAGCCAGTCCACCTTGTGACGCCTCGTCCTCCCCGCGTGGGCGACAGGAAGGGAGACGCGCTACTTAGTTTTTAATTAAGCAGCGAGAGCCAACTGCGTATTGGCAGTTGTATTGTTTCACCCGATTGCGGGCAGGTGACGCCCGGCATGCCTTCGGGCCGCGACAGCCTCCGTCGAAACCGTTTCGCCCCCGAATTACGACTCTTCGCTATATTATCATGGTGCGGAAACACATGCCCGAGTTGGCATCACGAAGCATCACGGCATACTATGGTGGCCATGGAGACACTCACATACAAAGGCGTGGTGCATCCGTGGCACTGCGATCACATGGGACACATGAACGTGATGTGGTACACGGGAAAATTCGACGAAGCGACGTGGAATTTATTCGCCGAGCTCGGAATCACGCCGTCATATATGCGCGAGCAACACCGTGGCATGGCCGGCGTGCAGCAAAACACAACCTACAAAGAAGAACTGTTCGCGGGTGACGTAGTCGAAGTCAGATCGCGCGTACTCGAGGTGCGCGAAAAAGTGATTCGCTTTGTGCATGAGATGCGCAACATCGAAAAAAATACGGTGGCAGCCACCAGCGAATTGACTGCCGTGCACCTGGATCGGCGAACGCACAAGTCGTGTCCATTTCCGCCGGCAATTCGCGCTGCGGCAGAAGCGCGATTGCAGCGGGAATCCCGCGCCCGAAAGTGAGGCGTGTTGATTTGAGATCCCCGAAGAATTGTGGACTCGCCTAAATCTTCTTGCTCTTCTAGAGCACAACACGTCTCATCATCGTGGCGAAGCGGCGAACGCGGCGGTCATTATATTTTCTAAAGTGCAAGCGGCATTCGCGCCGACTCGCCTTTTCGCAATTTACTTCGCGGGCTTTTCGGCTGGCAGCGGATTATTGTTCACGTACTTGCAAACATCCTTGACCGCGTTGCTCAGCAAAATCGTAGACGTGGCGAACACCGCCGTCCCGCCCTTGCGATATAACGTAAACCGATAGCGTTCGGGCCAGCCCCGGGCGTCGAGCATGTAATCCGACTCTTTGGAATTGATCGTTATCGTCACATTGGGGCATTTTTCCTGAAGATATTTGACGATGTCGGCGGGAGATACCATCGACGCCGGAGACATCACCAGTTTCACCGGCGGCGCTGGCTTCGGCTTCGCATATCCCGCGCCGGAAATGAGCGCCAGCGATAACAGCGCAATGGCAGGCACGATTTTCGTTCTCATCGATTCTCTCCTCCGCGCCTTTCTGCGCGCGGTTTCCGCCCGACTCTCGCTCCAGAGTGCCACACACTCGCCGCAGGCCTCTCACTTTTTTCGACGGCCTGTGCGCAGGGAGGGTTGCACAAGCCGCACAGGAAATTGATTCTTTGGGCAAGAAGTGCGGAGGCGCAGCCCTTCGCGCGCCGCAACCGCAGCCCGTCTTGATGAACACGGTAGCGGCGAAGAAGTTGCGCGGCTGCGCTGCGGCTTTGCGGCGACGAAACGCGCACCGCGCGCAGGTTCTCCGGATTTTCGGGGAAAACGGGAAGTTTACTTCGCGGGGAGACACCAATCGAGCTTACAGAATTTATTTTAGGACGAGACTCATTCTTGACGCAAGTAGTTTCTTGTGTAAGCGAAAATCGTCTACGGTAAAAGTTTTTCCGGGGCCGGAAATCGCGCGATTTTTGCTGTATTCCTCGGCCGCGAATCCCGCCGCGGCGGGCCTCCGCCGGACGGCTTGGCTCTTGACTATCCCGGCCGGGTGAGCATAATTCCTCCAACGGAATGGACATCGAACACAGGCGCGAGCCGCGCCATCCTTTCTTCGCCTCGGTCGAGCTCCTCGAATCGGCTCAGGAAACGCGTATAAACGCCCGAACCGGCGATTTAAGCCTCCATGGCTGCTATGTCGACACCATGAATCCATTCCCCGGCGGGGCGAACGTGCGTATCACGATCACCCACATGGACGCAAAGTTCACCGCCGTCGGCACGGTTGCCCATTCCAAACCGAACATCGGAATGGGAATATCATTCACACAGATCGAACCAGATCAAAAAGCGATCCTGATGAAGTGGCTCTCTCAAGTCCATGGCGACTGACGCGGGGATGACTAGTACTCACCCTCAGGATTGTAGAAAATCACGACGTTCCATGCCGACGGATTGTGCAAGCAATTTCCACAATTCTGCTATCTCCGTGCCTAATGCATGCGTTCATCGTGCATTTACACCAGCTAAATATATGATTACGAACAGGATACGGAAACAGTACTTTGGCGCGCCAAGTGCTAGTGTCTTGTCTAAGGGGGTGTTCATAACTATGAACATTTCAATTAAGAAGATGCTTTACCCTGTCTTCGGCTGCTGCCTCTTGCTTCTGGCGGCAGGCGCGGCGCAGGCGCAGAGCGCAGTGTGCCCCAACGTCGGATCTGACTCCGGTTTAGGGCCTCTGTATTGCGGAGCAGAAATCAATGTGACGTCGGCGAGCGGTGGAGTGGCCACAGCCTTCAGCGTTACACTGACCGGCAATCCGGCTTACGACGGCATCGAGGATACGTCCATCGGTGTTACAAACAACACTGGCGCAACGTTGAATTCGATGACGCTGACGAGCACGGGCATTGCCTTTGGCTTTGACGGCGATGGCATTTGCACGTACACGGGCGCTTCGTATTGTTCGGGCACGACGTACGGTTACGAAGGGCCAAACATGACGTTCGCCTTCAGCAGTGGCAACTTGGTCGTCACCTTCACGGGTGGCTTGGGCATCGGAGCGACCACTTACTTCTCGCTTGAAGGTCCTCCGAGCGGTTTGACAGGCCCGGGCGGCATTGGTGGAACTCCAGAGCCGTCAACGCTCGTCCTTCTTGGCACCGGCATTGTGGGATTCTTTCTGCTTCGCCGTAACAGCTAAGAAGTTTTTTACCCTCAGCTCTCTAGGACTGCAAAGGCAGCTCCGCTGAATGAAGCAGGGCGGCCTTTGCAGCCAGCAGAGCCAACCGAAAACCACCGGCAAGCATTTCCCCTTGGCTTTCTTCTTTCTTTTTTCTTCCTCGTAAGTTTCGCGGCTCATTTCAACTCCTGTTCTGTGCAGCTGCAGCCAAATTCGCACCGGCATGCTCAGTCGCAGTTTGCTGGTGCGCTAATGCTCGTTTGCGGGTTTTCTGTTAGCCTTTTCCTGCATGGAAGAAACCCGCGGTTTCATTTGAAGCCGGGTTTCCGTGGCTTGCATTCAGTATTGGTACGATTTCGTATTCGCGGGAGATTCTCTTGATGAGTGAAACCATCGGAATGATCGGCCTCGGCAACATGGGATTCCCCATTGCAGAAAATATTCAGCGCGCGGGACATTCGCTGAAGGTCTACAACCGCACCGCGTCCAAGTCTGCCGCGCTCGTTGCCAGCGGCGCGAAATCCGTTTCGACTCCGGCCGAAGTGGCATCGAAAGGCGGCATCGTTGTGACCATGGTTTCCGATGATGCTGCGCTGGAGGCTCTTTGCACTGGCTCCGACTCTTTCGTCTCCAGATTGGGCGCCGGCGGAGTCCACATCTCCATGAGTACGATTGCTCCGGCGACCGCGCGAATGCTCGCTCGGCAGCACGAAAGCATGGGCGTCGCGTACATTGCTGCGCCGGTTTTCGGGCGGCCGGAAGCAGCAGCGGCACGCCAGCTTGCCGTTTGCGTATCTGGCCCGGCCGCGGCGAGAAAGAGAGTCGCGCCGATTCTGTCTCCTCTCAGCCGGAGCGTTTTCGAGTTCGGTGAAGACCCTGGCGCAGCGAATGTGGTGAAATTGTCCGGAAATTTTCTGCTCGCCGCTCTGATTGAGGCGCTGGCGGAAGCGTTCACGCTGGCTGAAAAAAATGGGATAGATCGCACTCGCGCGTTCGAAATGCTGGTCCCGACGTTGTTTCCCTGCCCGGTTTACGAAAGCTATGGCAAGCGCATCGCTGAACATTCTTATGAGCCAGCGGGATTTCGCCTTGCGCTTGGCTTGAAGGACATCCATCTCGTTCTGCGAACTGCGGCGGAATCCCAAACGCCGATGCCGACGGCAAGCCTGCTGCGTGACCGCTGGCTCTCCGCGATGGCCAAGAAACGCGAGAATCTGGACTGGGCCGCCGCCGCGCTGGGAGCCTCGGAAGATGCAGGGATCGCAGCTGGCTCCTAGCTCGCGCCAGCATTTCTGAATGTCTGTCCGAAGCGAACTGGGATTCTGCGTGGACTAGTGTGAGGCGACTTCGCCAACAATGTCGTACTTCACTTCGCCGCCCTTTTCTTTCTCAATGAAGAGATGAGCCTTGTCGGTGCGGCACTGGACCATTTGGTCGGCTGAGAATTCGTGCTTCTTCGAGTGGTTCGTAACTTTGTAAACGACGGAACCGACTTGCACCTGATACACGACTTCATCTTTCGCCGCGTGCTTCGAACCTTTTTGAACTTGCCCCGTATCGAACGAAAGCACCTTGCCGGGCTGATAGACACGCGGGCCGGCCAGCGCGGGAATTGCTGACATCAACGAAAATAGGAAAATCGCAAAGGGCTTCATGGTTCCTTTTTAGGGCAGTGACGGCCCCAGGTCAACCGGCGTGAGGTTTTCGTCTGCAAAGAGTACACAGCACTGCAAGAGGTCCGTGGTTCGGGAAATACTTCAGGAATATTTCTGTTATCCTCTGCGGCGTGAGGCGCGCCCGAATCTTCGGAGCGGTTTGTTGCTTTGCTGTAGCGTGCGCGTTGGCTCACACCTCTAACGCGCAACAGCCAGCGCAGCAAAGTCAGCCACAACAAAATCCGACCCAGCAGGCCGTTACGCCGCCGCAAGCGAACGAATCCTTGCGGACCGTTGTGCTCGACGCAGCGCATGGCGGCACGGATTCCGGCGCGCGCGGTCCAGGCGGCGTGGCGGAAAAAGACATCGTTCTCGAACTCGCGCAGGCAATAGCAAGCTCGCTTCGTGCGCAGGGATTTCAAGTCGTGATGACGCGCGAAAGCGACGCGGATCCGGCATTCGATGATCGCGCACAAACAGCGAATGCGCAGACGGACGCCATTTTTATCAGCCTGCACGTGGGTTCTTCCGGGCCGCCAGGAAGTCTGCGGACGTACACGTATTTGTTTCCGTCGCCGAACGTGGGAGCGAGCGACGTACAAGGGAATGCAGCTCAAACCGCCGCGCAGATGAGCGCAGCCTCGGGATTTCTATTGTGGCGCGAAGCTCAGAAACCTTATCTGACGCAGAGCGGGAAGCTTGGCGATTTGATTCAAGTCGAGCTCGCGGACAAATTCAAGGGATCGCCGAATGTTTCGCGGGGCGCACCGGTATATCAATTGCGCTCCATCGCTGAACCGGCTGTAGCACTCGAAATTTCCAACATAGCTATGGATCGCGCAAAACTGGAAGCGTTGATTCCCGATCTGGCCAGCGGAATCACACGCGCTGTGATGGCGTACAAAACGATTTATCCACCGGGTGGAAAATGAGTATGCGGCGCATTACGCTGATTCTGATCGCGCTCGCAGCCGCTGTGCTGGTCGGATTGGTTTACTTTCGAACGCTGCACCAACGTGCGGCGCGTTTGCAACACACACAGGCCACGGAAGAGCAGGAGCGGCGCGAGGTGATTGCGCCGCCGATCTCGACGCCGACGGACGTAAAGTCGAACGCTCAGTTGTTTTGGGTTTCCACGACGCAGCCGGATCAGCTCGCGCCCGTGACTGTGCAATTGCCGCTATCGGCTGATCCCGTCGAACGCGCCAAGCAATTGATCGAGGAACTCATCGCAAATCCGCCGTCGCCCGCGCAACGAACTCTGCCCACGGGAGCGACACTCCTCAATTTTTACATTTTGCCGGACGGCACTGCTGTGGCGGATTTTTCCGATGAGATGGCGTCAGAAATGCCTTCGGGAATTCTGAGCGAATGGATGGCGGTCAGTTCGCTGGCACAAACGCTGGGCGCAAACGTACCATCGATCACGCGTCTGAAAATTCTCATCCATGGGCAAGGAGCGGAGACGCTCGCCGGACACATCGACCTATCGGGTTTTTTCGAAGTGCGTCCGGCCATTATGACTCCGGCTGCGCCTTCGAATCCTCCGAGTCCGGCTCCCTCCGTGAATCCGCCAGCGAAGTCTGGAGCGCCACAGAAGCCAAAAAGTTTGTTATGAAGCTGCGCAGCACGGTTGACACTGTGCAGGTTGAGTTTCAAACTGTAGCGTCGCGATGGAGTAAGACGACCTGAGTTCATGCCAGGAGGGATTTTTGCGACCCGACGGACGCGCAGCAAGCGAATTGCGGTCGATTAAACTGACGCCGGACTTCGTCTCGACGGCCGAAGGAAGCGTGTTGATTGAGGCGGGGCGCACGCGCGTCGTGGCCACGGCGACGATTGAAGACGGCGTGCCACAATTTTTGCGCGGCCAGGAAAAAGGCTGGGTGACCAGCGAATACGGAATGCTGCCGCGCGCGACAGATAAGCGCACTCCTCGGGAAGCCGCTCGCGGGAAACAATCGGGACGAACGCAAGAAATTCAGCGATTGATCGGGAGAGCTTTGCGCGCCGTGACCGACCTTGAGGCGCTGGGTGAGCGCACGGTATGGATCGACTGCGATGTGATTGAGGCCGACGGCGGGACGCGAACGACGTCCATTTCTGGCGCATTTGTGGCTCTGGCTCTGGCGTTCGAGCGCATGAAGGCGGCAGGAATTCTGCCGGTCATCCCGCTCGTGGATTCCGTGGCCGCTGTCAGCGTGGGAATCGTAAAAGATGAATTGCTTCTTGACCTCGCGTACGAAGAAGATTCGCGCGCCCAGGTGGACATGAACGTGGTGATGACCGGCACGGGCCGGCTTGTCGAAGTGCAGGCGACAGCGGAGGGCCGTCCTTTCACAGATGGCGAGATGCAGTCGTTATTGCGTCTCGCAACGGCAGGAATACGCGATCTGACAAAGGTGCAGCGCGACCTGCTGCACATGGATTTCCGTGCGCACGCCCGTTAAATTACTCCTCGCATCAACGAACGCCGGAAAGCTGAGCGAATACCGCACACTGGCTATAGGGCGTGACATCGTGGTGGATTTGCTCCCACAATTTCAGAACATTCCCGGTTTTCCTGAGGACGCCCCAACATTCGCCGAAAACGCAGCCGGAAAAGCGCTGCACTACAGCAAACATTTCCGTGGGGATAGGGATGGAATCGTCTTCGCGGATGATTCGGGGCTGGTTGTTCCGTCATTGGGTGGCGCGCCGGGCGTGCATTCGGCGCGCTACGCAGGACCAAACGCGACAGATTCGGAGCGTGTGGCGAAACTGCTCGGCGAATTGCGCGGAAAGGACGGTGATACGCGCCTGGCGCACTTTGTCTGTGTTGTCGCAGCCGCAAGAGAGGGTCGGATGCTCGCCATTTTTTCCGATCTGGCCGAGGGCACGATCACCGAAGAACCCCGAGGGCGCAATGGATTTGGATACGATCCGGTTTTTTACTCCGCCGAACGCGCCAAGACCTTCGCGGAATTGAATGAAACAGAAAAAAATGAAATAAGCCATCGCGGCAAAGCGCTTCGCAAGCTGATGGAGTATGTCATTTCTCCGGGCCGCTCGCACCTCGGCTAGCTCCGGGAAACCCTTGTTAGCCCCCGACCCGGAAGTCTCTGTATGTATCCGCCCGCACTGTCCGTGAATCTAAGTCTTGTTGTCCAAAGCGCCCCAAAGTAGGAAAATGAGCATCTAGCCCGGAGGCCCCTCTCATGGCTACTCCGAAGGTACAGCCCGAATCTATCTATCCCTTGCAGGGACGTCTGGGGAGTGCGCGACGGCAGACGGATATGCTTTTCCGGATTCTCCGTCCCGAGGCTCTTTACGACCGGCCAATCCCCGAACGCCACAGGCTCGTTTTTTATTTAGGCCACCTGGAGGCCTTCGATTGGAATTTGATCGCGCGTGGCGCTTTCGATCATCTGAGCTTCCATCCTGAGTACGACAAACTTTTCGCCTTCGGAATCGATCCCGTCGATGGCCAGCTCCCGCACGACGTTCCCAGCGACTGGCCAACAATTGAAGATGTAGCTGCATACAATCGCGAAGTGCGCAACCGAATCGACTCTGCGCTGAATGCCCCGGCGAATTCGTTGCCGAAGTTTGTCGCCGACGGAACGCTGCTGAACGTTGCCATCGAGCATCGGCTGATGCATGCGGAAACGCTGGCATATTTGCTGCACCAATTGCCGTATGACCGGAAAATCGCGCCCGAAGTGAGCAGTTCGACTGTCGCGGCGCGAACAGTCGAGCCGCACATGGCTGGTATTCCCTCTGGGAAGGCAACACTGGGACTGCGGCGCTCCAGTGGCGCGTTCGGCTGGGACAACGAATTCGAAGAACACGCGATCGATGTGAACGCGTTTCGCATTGGCGCGTATCCGGTAACGAATCGAGAGTTTCTGGCATTCCTCAGCGCGGGCGGGTACGACGACGCGCGGCTATGGAGCCGCGAAGCGTGGGCATGGAAATCCGAAGCGCGAATCTCGCATCCGCTTCTCTGGCAGCGCGACGGCGAAGAGTGGAAATATCGCGGGATGTTCGCGCAAGTGCCGCTGCCGTTCGATTGCCCTGCGTACGTAAGCCACGCGGAAGCCTCAGCCTATGCGCGATGGGAGGCCCAGTCCTTGCCGACGGAAGCGCAATGGCATCGCGCGGCCTATGGCACGCCCGCCGAAATCGAATGCATGTACCCGTGGGGTGATGTGGAGCCGAGCGCCAGTCGCGGAAATTTCAATTTTCAGCATTGGGATCCGACGCCGGTAAACGCGCATCCGGCGGGGCAAAGCGCGTTTGGTATTTACGACTTGCTGGGAAACGGATGGGAGTGGACTTCGACTCCGTTTGCGCCATTCCCTGGATTCGAACCGTTTTCGTTTTATCCCGGCTACTCTGCGAACTTTTTCGATGGCAAGCATTTCGTGATGAAGGGCGGATCGCAACGCACGGCCGCTTGCATGCTGCGGCGCTCCTTCCGCAATTGGTTCCAGCCGCATTATCCCTATGTGTACGCGAAATTCCGCACGGTGGAGGAGTAAGCCATGGCAACTGCCGCGAGAATCGCCACGCATGGCGTCACAGGGAAGCAGCTCGAAGATTTTGCCGCGGATGTGCACGCTGGATTGAGTAAGACAGGACAAAAAGAACTGCCGTCGAAGTATCTTTACGACGAAGTTGGTTCTGCGCTGTTCGAAGCGATTTGCTTGCTGCCGGAGTACGGCCTCTCGCGCGCGGGCGCTCGCTTGCTGAAGCGTCACGCGGAAGATGTCATCGACCGGCTGCCAGCGCCGGTGGCCGTCGCGGAATTGGGCAGTGGAAGCGGAACGAAAACGCGATGGATATTGGAGGCACTCTCGCGGCGACAGCCCGTCAATTACTATCCCATTGACATCTCGCGCACCGCGCTTTCGCGCTGCTGGCAGGAACTCGGCCGCATCGATTCCGTCAGCATCGTGGGATTCGAGCGCGCCTATTTGGATGGATTGCTCGATGTTGCTTCGCGGCGGAATTCGGGAGAGCGATTCCTCGTTCTGTTTCTGGGCAGCACGATCGGCAATTTCGATCGTCCCGCCGGCGAAGCTTTTTTGCGCGAAGTGCGGAACGTGCTGCATCCTTGCGATGCGTTGCTGCTGGCGACGGACCTTGAAAAATCCGTGAGTCAGTTATTGTTGGCTTATGATGATCCTGCAGGCGTCACCGCGGCGTTCAATCAGAATTTGCTGGCGCGCATCAATCGCGAACTCGGCGCCGATTTCGACCTGCGATTTTTCGAACATGAAGTACGCTACGACGAAGAAAATCGGCGAGTCGAAATGCATTTGCGTTCGGCGCGACGTCAAACAGCGCATATTACGGCCGCAAGATTGAATGTAAACTTTGCAGAAGGCGAAACCATCTGGACGGAAAGCTCGCATAAATATCGCTGTGACGAGGCCGCCAAGATGGGAGAACGCGCTGGCTTCCGCTGCGCCGCTCAGTGGGTCGACACGGAATGGCCGTTCGCACAGAGTTTGTTTCTCGCAGAGTAAGAGTTATAGAATCAGCAGAGGCTGAGCGCCGCGAAGCAGGACAAAAATGAGAATCGCACTTTGCTCGATGAGCTGCCGCGTTGCCATTTGCCTTCTGCTGCCGCTCTTGCCAATCTCGGCGGCGCCGCAGAATCCTTCGCAGCTTCCGAAGATTCGCGTGTCGGCGCGTCTCGTTCAGCTTGGTATTATTGTCCGCGATAAAAATCGCACGGTGGCCAATCTCACGAAAGACGATTTCACAGTTTTTGACCGCGGCAAACCACAGCCAATCAGCATTTTTTCCGCCGATGCCGCCGCTGCTACACAACAACCGCCACAACAGCCGCTGCCTCAGAACGTCTTCTCCGATGTTCCGCACTATGGAATTACCGCACCTCGCAGCATCACCATCGTACTGCTCGACAATCTGAACACGCTCTACGGTTCCTCGCCGGAAAGCCAGTACGAGAGCACGCCGTTTTGGATCGAAGACCATGCACTACAAAACGCCAAGTCACACTTAATCGAATTCATCAAGCAATTGCCGCCGCAGGACCGCATCGCGATTTACGGCCTCCACCATTCTCTTTATGTACTCTGCGATTTCACCAGCGACCGCGACCAGCTGCTCAATATTCTGAAAAACTACGATGCCAAGTCGATCACGAATCGTGAGATTGTTGAGCCCGGCCGCACGGCGATAAATCTTTCCGGCCACGACTCTACGGCCGAAAATTTTTTCCGCCAAGGCAGCGGATTCGATAACAGCGCCTCAATGCGGTTGGCGGCAGGAGCCAACGAAGAACGCGGTGCGGAAACGATGGCTGCGCTCCAACAAATTGCCTCCCATGTCGCCAATATTCCGGGGCGCAAGAATCTCGTTTGGCTGACGGCCAATCTTCCTTTTTCTGGCGCAGCAATGGCTCATGTGCTCGGTCCCGCAAATATTGCCGTTTATCCTGTGGATGCACGCGGTCTGCTTCCCGCGGGCTTTTCGGAGCAGGCTGAGATCGGCGGAAATGCGGATGCTGATGAAGTTTCCGGCGCTGCGGGCCACTATGACAATATGCCTGGGCAGTCGCAGCGGCCCATCGGCATTGCAACGATGGAGAAAGTCGCCGAAGATACCGGCGGTAAGGCGTTCGTCAACACCAACGATCTGACCGGCGCCATTCGCAAAGCCGTAGACGATTCCGCCGTCACCTATACTCTCGGCTTCTATATCGATCCCAGCGCGCTCGACGGGAAATTTCATAACATCAAGGTGGAAGTGAAAGGCCACGGCTTGACTGTGCGTTATCCGAGAGGCTACTTCGCCTTCCCGGACACCGAAGCCACGAAGAACGAAGACCAGGTACGGCTCGTCACAGCAGTGCGGAGCCCAATCGAATCTTCTTCGATTCCGCTGACCGCGCGTATCGATCGCACGGACCAGCCGCCTAATTCACTGAAGATTTTGTGTTCCATAGATGCGCATGATCTTCATCTTGCGCAAAGCGGCGGCGAGCGCAAAGGCACCGTTGAGGTCTACATCATCGAACAGGACCAGACCGGGAAAGTGATTTTTCAGTCCGGAAAGACATTCACCTTGCAATTCCCCGAGCAGCGATATCCTGCACTCTTGAAATCCGGCATTCTCTTTCATGAATACGTTCAGACTCAGGCCGGCGCAACAACAATGCGCATCCTTGTTGAAGACCCTGCCACAAGTGATGTCGGAACCGTGATTGTTCCGATGTCTGACGTCAAATGAGAGAACGCCATGGGCAAGGCTGGCGAAATATTTCTCAGGAGGAACGACTAAGAATTTCCGGTGATTGAAAATTTTCGCAGCGCGGTTCAGTATCCGAGCTTCACTCGGCGTTGAACAGAGTATGCCCACCGCATACACCATCGACAAGACTCGCCGGCTAGTGCTGAGTTCCGCATCCGGCGTGGTTACGAAAGCCGAACTTGTTACCCATCGCCGCGCGCTTACTAGAGATCCTGATTTCGACCCCAATTATTCGCAGATCATGGATTTCTCTGAGGTAACAGATGTGGACGTAGAAGCTTCCGACATTCGAGACTTGGCTATAGAACACGTTTTCTCAACGACCTCTCGTCGTGCAATCATCGCCAGGACATCTGCCGTATACGGACTTGCGCGCTTATTTGAGATCCACCGTGACATGCGCGGCGAGCGCGGCATACGTGTGTTTCGCGACCGCGAAGAGGCATTCGCCTGGGTGTCGGGCAAAGAAGAAAAGAACAGCGACTAGTCCGCTGCCAGCGGCTAACGCGCAGAAACTTCTAGGGCGCATCGCTGATTCTCGATTCCAGTGCTGTATTGATTTGGAAGTTGGGCGCCTATCCGCGCAGAAAAAAGAAGCCCGGACTCGTGGGGTGACGAGCCCGGGCGGGGGCATTGAGGGTGGGCCGGAAGATCGAATTCTCTGGCGCGAGTCCGAACTAGCAGCCCAGAACCCGCGCCATGATTAAAAACCTCAAGATTTCGCGATAAGCCAGCGTAGCAGCCAATCCATAAGCGCTCATCAGCAACGGAAGAAGTGTCGCAGATCGAAAATCGTCCGCGCCTTGATCCGCCGATTGTGTGTCTGTCGAAATATCGCGAAACTCACTCATATGAAAACTCTCGGCTTAGTGAATCAGAACCGTCGGCAGATCCTGTTCGACTGCCACGACCATGGACTTAAAGATATCGACGTCCCAGTTGTCGGCGATGCGCAAACGGAGCGAATCATTCGTTTCGCTCACCAGGCGGCCACGAAGCGGCACGCGGAGGTTACCTGCCACGACTCTCAGAACCACTGGCTGCCCCATCCAGACTGTGTATCCGCCTTCCATACTTGCCCTCCTGGACTGCGTTTTGTGTCCGACACACGCATTCTGAAGTTTGGGCGCGGCGCGCGATATGGTACGCTGGGCCACTTTAGCTGGGAGCAAAGTACTAGTAGCATGCAGAGATGGGGCGTCGGCCGCACACGGAGACAGCGACTATATCTATGTGTTTTAGAATGCGTCAGTTACAGTAGCTCTGCTGTGAGGTCCAAGCAGTCTATGTGTTCTGTTGGAGGATAATGCGGTTCAAATGCTGATTCCCTGGCAAGGCTTGGTTCATCGCCTATACGACGTCAAAGGCCTGATCGAATGGGGCGGCACACTCTTGGTGTGCGGAGTCATTTTTGTGGAAACGGGGCTGTTTTTCGGCTTTTTCCTGCCGGGCGATTCCCTCCTGGTGACTGCCGGCGTATTTGCCGCAGCAGGCCAACTGCGGCTTGTTTGGCTACTGCTCCCGGTATCCATGTGTGCGATTGCGGGCGACCAGCTCGGCTATTTCATTGGCCGCCAGGCGGGCGGGAGCCTATACAACAGGCCGGATTCGCGCTTCTTCAAGAAAAAGCATCTTGAGGAAGCACATGCCTTTTATGAAAAGTATGGCGGCATGACCGTCATCCTCGCGCGCTTCGTGCCCATTATCCGCACGTTTTGCCCTCCGGTGACCGGCGCTGCGAAAATGAACTATGCGCGATATCTCACGTACGACATCTTCGGTGGCCTTCTGTGGGTTTGCAGCATGGTGCTGCTGGGCTACACGCTGGGAGCCACTATTCCTCACATCGACAGGCAAATCCATTGGGTCATCGCCGCAGTGATTTTCCTCTCGTTGCTGCCCGCAATTATTTCTGCGTGGAAAGTGCGCGCTCAGAAGCGGGCGGGCTAGCGCGCAGAAAAAACCTTCCCAAAAATGCAAATCGGGGAATCTTGCGATTCCCCGATTCGGCGTTTCCTGAAGCCCAGTCGGCGTCGCTTGGGCGCCTGGAGGGCACGCACCGCAAGAGCGGTGTGAATGTATCAGGAGTCTTGGCCCGGTGGAGTCACACTTTCGTCCATCCGTGCTCCAAGTGATTCATGTTCCAAGTCCCTAATACGCCGATGCGCGCAAGAACGCAAGAGAGAAAATAAGGAGAATCTCACAGATGCGGAATCCTGCAGCGGTTCAGCAACTTACTTGATAAACAGGCCTTCGCGGAGCTGGTCGCGGCCCACAAAGGTCTTGGCCGAACGGAAGCGGCCAAACAAATTCAAAATCTCGCGATTCTGAAATGCACGCTCCGTCGCCTTAGCCGGTCCAATGGGAATCACTTCGATCGTTTGGTTATCTACGATGCGGTAGCGATACATTCGCTCCGCAGGTTTGCTGTGAAAAATGCCGAGGACCGCGCCACCGGGACGCACGATTTCGTAGAGCCGATTGGCGATGCTCGGAAGCAAGTCTGCATCGAGATGATCGAAAAGATCCCAGACAAGCACAGCATTGAATTCTTCATCGGCATATTGCAGCGAATTTTGCAGGAACTGCTGCGCAATCTCTTCGGCAGTCAGCGGTTCATTGAAATCGCTCGGTGGGAGATTGCGCTGCTTTTCCTCCTCGATGGCACGAAATTGCGCCCAGGACCGCTGCAGATCATCGGTCGTCACGCGAAAGCCTCGTTCGATGAAAAAACTGAGTGTGGCCTGGGACACTGCACCGAGATCGAGAAGCCGTCCATTTTCAACATCGCTGATGAGCCATAGGAAATCTTTAAGCCCGTTGGAGAGGCGAAGGTTTTCATTGCCGTTCGTGTGAGTTGACGCCGAAAGTGAATCGTATTTCTTCACGCGCAACGGCGCCGCGGCACTGCTTCCCAGACGCGGTTTGCTCATCCAGTTCATGGCTTTGTATGCGCTGCGATTGGCTCAGCGGAATTCGCCGGAGAAGCGCTTACTGACGAAGGCGTTTGTACGGGTGCGGCGGAAGAAAACGGAGCCGCAGCGGGCGCTGGCGATGTTATAGCCGGTGTCGAGGCGTTCGCCGCAGGCGCGTTTCGTTTGCTCTGATGTTCGCGCGCGTCTGCCGTGGGACCCATTTCCACGCGGCCTTTGAATTTCGCCCCATCTTCAATAGCGATGCGCGGAGCTTCGAGGTCGCCTTTCACACGGCTAGACGAACCGAGCGCGATGCGCTCGCGGCCACGAACATTGCCTTCCACGGATCCGCGAACTGTCACTTCACGGGCCTCAATGCTGGCCTTGACGCGTCCACTTTGCCCAATCGTCAGCCGCGATTCAACCAGGCGAATACTGCCCTCGACTTCGCCATCGATAACCAGATCCGCTTTGCCGGAAAGTTCGCCTTTGATGCGAATTCCATTTGTGAGAACGGCGGCATCAGGCGACGCCGAAGGAGCGGATGAAAAAGACGAAGGCGAGGAGGAAGCAGGCCCGCTTGCAGCCGTGGCAGGCGCTGAAGAACGCACTGGCGATTCCACTGCCGGCGCGTATGAGGGAGAATTCTGAGCTCCGGGCGCAACTGCTGGAGACGGCTTCACTTCTGGTTGTTTCCGCCACATGGAAACCTCCATTGTGGATGAGTTATCGCGACCGCCCCAGGCCCGGGTGCCAGGCAATCGTCTGCGGTGCAGGAACTATAGTACAGAGCCGCAAGTCTGTAAACAAAATGACAAGGAAAAATGTTCGCAGAAAGGAAATAGAGCCAATAGCATGGCCGGCTTCGAATTTGTCCCGCCGGTGTGCACTTCCCACATGGCAACAATCATCCCCACGGTTTCGTGAAAGAAAATCTTGAGCCCGCCGCGCGTCCTCCACCACGACTCAGGATCGTAGTTAGCGTCCGGAGCGGACTCGATGAGAACTGCAACGGTCGCCGGAAATACATGTCTGGCAAGATACCGCGTCCGCCGCGTGTGATAATTCGAAGTAACAATCATGATGCGCTTCCATCCGTGTTGTTGAACGAATTGCCGAATATCTTTCAACTCCTCGAGCGTGTCAGGGGCTTGGTGGGCAAACGGCAAGATCGCTTCCTTCGGCACGCCTCGTGTTTCCAGGTCGTGTTGCATCAATTCCGCAATGCTTGCGTAGGGCCGCAGCCAGCGCCCGCTGGCGAGAATGCGTGGCGCCCAGCCCGCGTGATAAAGCTCCGCGGCGCGAGCCGCGCGATCGGCCGTGAAATCATCATCGCTGAGTATCACGATGGCATCGCAATTCGCCGGCGCATCAGATACAACCCAATAGCCTCCGGCGAGCCGCAAGAGGGGTGCGCGCACAAGATAAATGAGGAAACAAAACACGATGAGAATGGCGAGGACGAGCAGTTTGGCAATCACTCCGCCGCGTTCTGCACGCGAAGTGCCTCCGCCGGTGAATTCCCGCACCATCAGCCCAGATCAACCTGCCGAAGCAGCTCGGCGGCCTGTTCGGGCAAAAGGCTGTTGAAATAGACTTCCTTTAGGATGTACGACTTCTCGCTGGTCGGTACGACCGGCATAATTTCGATATGCCAGTGGTAGTCTCCGGACAGGTTCTGCCAATATTCGCTCAATTCGCCCTTCGTCTGCAGGACGTTTGGCGACGTGTGCAAAACCAAATGATAGCCCTGAGAAAGAGCGCGCAAGCGGCGAATCGTTCGTCCGAATAGCGCACCGAGTGCGCGAAAATCTTCGCCTGGCTTTTCGAATTCGTGGCTGTGGCGGCGTGGAAAAATCCACGTCTCAAAGGGAACGCGGGAAGCATAGGGACAAAATGCAATGTACCCCGCTTGCGAATCCACCACGCGTTTGCCCTGCTTCTCTTCCTGGCGAAGAATGTCGCAGAAAACGCATCGGTCACGCTCGTGAAACCAATCGCGCGCCGCGCGCAATTCATAGAGGACTCGGCGCGGGACAAACGTAGTCGCAGTTACCTGAGAATGCGCATGCAACCATTCCTGGCCGGAATTTGCGCCGCGGTCCTTGAACACAGTAACGTATTTGAACCTCGGGTCGCGCTTCAAGTCAGCAATGCGATTGGCGTAGGTCTCAAGAACCAACGCAATTTGCTCATCCGGCTCATCGGCAAGATCGTTCACGTGGTTCGTGGTGTCCACGATAATTTCGTGGGCTCCGAGGCCACTCATCCGGTCATAAATGCCCTCGGCTGTCCGCCCGGGCTCTCCTTCGATGCGATAAAGCGGCCGAAAATGGGGCATCACTCGGACACGCCAGGGACCATGCGAGGGCAGTTGCAGAATCGTCGGCGTATCGCCTTCATTGCCAGGACACAGCGGACAGGGATCTCGCGGCAATTCCATGTGTCCGGCATGCCCGATTACAACCCAGCTTCTTGTGATTGGATCTTTTCTAAGTTCCATCGCGCCTTGTTCTAAACCTGCGAGGCAATCCTGCTGAATAAAGCAGCCGAATTTTTATACCTTACCAGGCGCATTCGAGCAAGCCGACATACAAACAAGTTGGCGTGATACTCTAATTTGAATATGACTCAGGAAAGAAATGCTGCGTCCTTAGCCACAAGGGATGTGGAGTATATGGAAATGGCCCTTGCCGAAGCTCGTGCGGCGCAGCAAGCAGGAGAAGTTCCCATTGGATGCGTAATCACGCTGGGTGAGCGCATCATGGCTCGCGCAGCAAATCGCACAATCAGAGATTGTGACCCAACGGCGCACGCGGAAATAGTTGCCCTCCGCGCGGCGGCAGCAGTGCTTGGCAACTACCGCCTCCTCGGCACGACTCTCTATGTCACGATCGAACCTTGCGCTATGTGTGCCGGTGCAATGCTGCAGGCGCGCGTCGCTCGGCTAGTCTACGGAGCCGAAGACCCCAAGGGCGGCGCCGTGCGCTCCTGTTTCGCGGTCCTCGACCATCCGAAGGTCAATCACAAAGTCGAAGTTGCTTCCGGCATCCGCGCCGAAGAGGCCATCGCCCTGATGCAAGACTTCTTCGCCCTCCGTCGCTAGCCACAAGCTCGAATTTCCATCGAGAGCAACCTATACGCAAAGGCGGAAATAGGGGGATTTGAAAGCGCATCGCGCGCAGCGGCCATCAAGATGTCGAATGCCCAGGCTGCTGTAGCCGCTCAACCCTGCAGGTTCAGAGAGGAATCACCAAGAACATGGCGGAGAGGGTGGGATTTGAACCCACGAGCCCGGTTTTGCCAGGCTACCCGCTTTCGAGGCGGGCTCTTTCAACCGCTCAGACACCTCTCCGCGCCAACAGCGTATGAAAAGATTACCAGACGCTCTCACTTGCAGCAACGACACGCCGCCAGCCGCCACCTCAAACGCGCAATTCTCTCAGCCAAGTCAGCGCTTATAGCCGATCTTTCGGACAAACTCATGCCGTGCCTTTGCTTCCGCTGGTCCTTCGACTCCCTTCGGAGAGTTCCCGTCCACAACCCCCAAAATTGCGCGTCCCTGCTCCGTCTCCGCAACGATCGCCTCGATAGGATTCGCCGTAGCGCAATAAATGCAGCAAACCTCAAAGCAATCCTTGATGCGGCCAAGCAAGTTAATCGGATAGGCATCGCGCAGCAGTAGCACAAAGAGATGCCCCGCACCAATGGACTGAGCATTCGCGATAGCGGCTCGGCGAAGCTCCTCGTCGTTCGCTTCCACGCGTATCAGGCAAGGTCCGGACGCCTCGTTAAAGGCAATCGCAAATTTCGCTCCGGGGACCGTGTTCACCACAGCCTCGAAGAGATCCTCGGCCGTCTTGATAAAATGAGCCTGTCCGAGAATAACGTTGGCTCCCACGGGCATTTCCAACCGTACCGCAACGATCTCCATTCTTGACCTCGATAGGTAAGTTCTTTCCGGTTCCGGGCAACAAATTTCCCTCGGTCGCCCAGCGCAGGATGGAACCCATTATCAGCATGGGAGTTGCAGAAGGCAAGGATGCTCGAAATTGGCGAACGGCGTGCTCGCATCGAATGGGGAAGATTCAGCATCCAATCATTGCCCTGTAATTTCTAGAGACTCCTCCCCTGCAGCGGGTGGTTAGAGGAGGAGGCGGACAGCGAAAGAAGCAAATGCAAGAACGAACGGGTCGCGCCCAATGCCGCTGATTTTCAGGACACTTCAACAAGCAAAGCGGTTCCTAAAAATCCTCTTTGGATTCACGCTCCTTGGTGTCGGCATCGTTTTGCTCATTGGCCCCGGGCCGGGCTGGCTGGTGATTCTGCTTGGGTTGGGCATCCTCGCCGCCGAATTTGTGTGGGCGCGGCAGCTCTTGGACCGCATGAAGGAGCAGGGCGCGCGTTTGCGTGACTTCGTTCTGACTCGCGGAAACGCCCGCGGCGCATAATCCCCCGCAATACAACCCTCCTGTAGTCTCACGACCACCAAATCGCCTGCCTTTTCAGTACACCCCTAACTTATTCCTGTTCAGGGACGCCTCGATTATGGTTCCATGCCTTTTGCAAAAAGCCATTCGGACAGGGGGTAATCATGGCCAGCGGAAAAAATAACGCTCCAAATCGCTGGGCGGGCAAATGGGCGCTCATTACGGGTGCCAGCGCTGGAATCGGTCAGGCGCTGGCCGAACAGCTTGCCTCAGGCGGTGCACACTTGGTCCTGACCGCGCGGCGCAAGGATCGCCTTGAAAAACTTGCCGCAAAATTGCGCCATGATCACGACATCAGCGTCGAAATCTTCGTCGCAGACCTGACCGATCCCACGGCGCCCGGCCAGATCCGCGCATTCACGCAGTCGAAGAAAATCGAAATCGAGTTGCTGGTCAACAACGCCGGGTTCGGCGATTACGGCCGGTTTCACGAAACAGATATTCGCAGGCAGTTGGATATGGTGCAGGTCAACTGCGCTGCGGTTGTGCATCTGACGCACCTCTATCTTCCTGACATGGTTGCGCGCCGCCATGGCGACATTTTAATTTTGGCCTCTGTCGCAGGTTTTCAGGCCGTGCCTTACATTTCGACTTACGCCGCGACGAAGGCCTTTGACCTTCGCTTTGCCGAAGGCATCGCGGAGGAAGCTCGCCGCTACGGCGTGCATGTCTGCGCCCTGTGCCCCGGTTCGACCACCACCGAATTTCGCGAAGTCGCTGGCCAGCCGGAAAACACGTTTCGCGGCGCGGAAACGGCGGAGAAAGTGGCCCGCGTCGGATTGCGCGCCCTTGCCGCTGGCAAGAGCAGCGTGATCTCCGGTCTCAAGAACAATCTGAGCGTCGAAGGCCAGCGTCTCGCACCGCGCCGCATGGTCGCGCGCGTGGCTGCCGGAATGTTCGAACCAAAAAAATGAGTCTGCCGCGTTCATGAAATTAGACCAGACACAACGCGATTCCGCCACGCGACGAAATCTGACGCGCCGGGAATTTATGTCTGCATCTGTAGGCAGTGCGTTCGCGCTCGCTGGTTCCTGCATCAACATTCCCGAAAGCTCCGCGGCGACGAAAAGCCGACAAACGTCGGCGGCCCTCGTCTCTTCCCCACAATCTTCGGCAAGCGCTGCAACCTCGCCATTCGGCGAAAACTTCCTTTGGGGCGCGGCCATGTCCGCATATCAAACCGAAGGCGCACCGCACGAAGATGGCAAGGGCGTCTCCGTCTGGGACGTCTTTTCGCATACGCCCGGGAAGATTCGCGATAACCAGACCGGCGATCTCGCCTGCGATTTCTATCATCGCTACGCCGAAGATGTCGGCCACATGCGCGAAATGGGGCTAACCGCATTTCGTTTCAGCGTTTCCTGGCCGCGCATTTTCCCCGAGGGCACTGGCCAGCCCAACCCGAAGGGCCTCGATTTCTATAGTCGTCTGGTCGATGCCCTCCTCGCCGCGAACATCCAGCCGATTGTCACTCTATTCCACTGGGATACGCCTCTGGCTCTGCATCGCCGCGGCGGCTGGCTGCATCGCGACATGCCAGAGTGGTTCGGCGACTATGCCGCCACTGTAACCCGCGCACTTTCCGATCGCGCCACCTATTGGCTGACGATCAACGAGCCGCGCTCGTTTATTGGCGGCGCGTATGTCACTGGCGTGCAAGCTCCCGGCGAGAAATTGCCGCGCCGCGAATACATGCGTGCCACGCACATTACATTTCTAGCGCAAGGCCGCGCTGTCCAGGCCATTCGCGCGAATTCGAAGCGACCTGTTCAGGTCGGTTATCTCAACGACGTTTCTCCCTCTCTTCCCGAAAGCGAAACTGCGCCGGATGTGGACGCTGCGCGTGCCTCCACTTTTGCGAGCCCGCTCGACCATTTTTCAGGCGCGCATTGGTGGCGCGAAAATGCCTGGTGGTTCGATCCTGTTTTTCTCGGCAAGTACCCCGAGTACGCGCTCCGCGCGCTCGCTGCTGATGCACCGGAAATCAGAGCCGGCGACATGGAAACGATTCGCCAGCCGCTGGATTTTCTCGGCGCCAATATCTATGGCGGCTGGCTAATCCGCGCCGCAACGAACGGCACAGCGGAAGCAGTTCCCTTTCCTGCAGGGTTCCCGCTAACAGCGTTCGGCTGGCAAGTGACGCCCGATGCGATGTATTGGGCGCCCAAATGGCTTTACGAACGTTACAAGACCCCTATCTTTATTACGGAAAACGGCTGCGCGACGCGCGACTGGATTTCGCTCGATGGAAAAGTTCACGATCCCCAGAGAATCGATTTCACCGCGCGCTACTTGCAGCAACTCGCGCGCGCCGCGCGCGACGGCGTTCCTCTGCTCGGCTATTTGCATTGGTCGCTGCTCGATAATTTCGAATGGCAGGAAGGTTACACGCAGCGTTTTGGCTTGACCTTCGTGGACTATCCGACTCAGAAACGGATTTTGAAGGACTCCGCCCGGTGGTACGCTCGCGTGATTGCTTCCCGCGGCGCTCTCCTCGCCGCGCCGGAAGCAACTTAAGCTCTCGCGCGCTGTTCCGGACGCCTGCTCGACCTCTTACGATAAAATCTGTGCACTTTCGCTCGGTTGCCGCAGTCTGCCATGCTGCACCAGCGCCTGCGTCCCGCGCGCGAACGATCGACAAAAAGCCATCCGCAGTGAACGTCGTCACATTGGCGAATCTTGCGCCACAATCCCGAAGTCAATAGCTCCGTCGCGCTGAGGAGAATCGGCCCTAACGCGCGGTCCGGATCGCTCTTCTTCATATCCCACTGCCAGCTAACCTCGCGTCCGGCGACCACCAGCCGTCGTTTCTTCACAACCTTGCTGAACCTGACGTTCAGCCTTTGAAGCAGGCGCTCCGCGGGACGCGCACCGCCAGTAAGCGAACAAAAAAGGTGATAGAGATCCTCGCGTATTCCGTGAATTGTCTGGAACTGCTGCGCAGTCAATGGCAGGGATTCATCGTCTTTCAAGAGCCCGCGCATGGACGCCCAACGATTGAATTCGCCCACGGATACGAAATAATCGCGCGGAGTGCCTAACCTGTCTGCAACCGTGTTCACAAAGTCGAGCGCCAGATTCCCCGCGATGAATTGAAAATCCTTGGTCGCTGGCTTTTTGGCTTCTTCGCGCTTTCTCATGCTCCGGCGCGAGCTGCACGCGCCTCCCCGAGAGCGTTTCTTACCGCTCCGTGGGCGCAAGTGTCAACATGCTTCGTTCCCGCGCAAAAGAAAACAGCCGCTGGAGCAGCAGCGCGAAGAAAACGGCGTCGAACCCCGCATAGGCATATTGCGTTCGGGAGACGCCGACACCGAACGGAAACCAAATTCCGGGAATGTGCAGCAGGGACAGTTCTGACGCGAAGAGGCCGATCGAAATCAGCACGATGGACGCCAGCGTCAGCCATTTCTCGCGGTTCTTCTGTGTCAGCCCGCGGAAAATGATCCAGCACGTGAGAAGCGCAAACAGCAACCGAATCAAAGTAATTCCGAGGCCTGTGAGAGCATTGACCCAGTGCGGGAAATCACCGTAAAACCAGGAGCGCCGCAACGATTCCATAACAATATAAAGGACCGTAATGATGCCGACCACTTTGGGCATCCACGCGCATTCATGCAAGCGCAGCCAACTGCACCAAGCCATTGTCCACGCCCCCAGGCTCAGCGGAACAAAAAGCACAATTGTCGCCAGCTCAAATCCTTGAACGCTCTCGAATTGCCACCAAAAGAAAACGGCCTGATTCGCGCGCGCGAAAGCGATCGAAATCAATGCAGCCGCCAGCCAGCGGTAGGCAGGATTGCTGCGATCAAACGGGATCAACATGCAAGCCATAGCGGCAAGCAACAAAAAGAAAAGCCCTTCGCTGGCATCGACGATATAGCCCTTGATCACCTGCGACCACTGGATATGATAAAGAGATTCCGCGCCTGCCGTCGTACCAAGCGCGGGCGCGATATGGATTCCTCCGGCGTCGGTCGCCCCCAGCGCCCAAGGGCCCATCCACGCGCGAACCGCTATGAGCACGGAATTTCCGCTGCCGGAAGGCGTGGAACCGAATGTTTGTGCCAATGGATAGATCTTGGGCAGATGTATGTTGTACGCCGTGGGAGGTTGTCTTGAAAAATCGCCTACGCCACCGAGCAACCTGCCGTTGACGAAGATTTGATAAGCATAATCAACATAAAATGGGCCGCAAATCGCGAGGCTCTCTCCCGCCGGTGCGCTAGCGGAAACGCGCAGCCGATACCATGCGTAGCCGGAGTAGCCGCTATGCCCCCGCGCACCCCATCCCGGAACATAGCCAGTCAGCCCCACATCTGAATCATGCGCGCCGGTCGGAGGCGTCAGATCCACTGTTTCCCACGAGGAGTCGTCGTAGCCAGCCTGTGCCCAGCGCATATCATCGCCGACGTGAAATTTCCACGGCCCGTTGAGTGGCACAACGGCATCGCCAAGTCCAACCGACATGCCGCCTGCCGCTGCAGGCACCGGGTTCGCGGGCCGATTGGTCTGTGCTGCTGCAGCCGCTCCTGCCAGGCCCAGAAAGAATAGTGCCGAAGCGATCATTGGTCTCCAGAGCAGCTTCGGGGAAATACGTCCGCGCACCGATTCACGTCTGTAATGAACGAAAGAGAATTTACGAATAATCGACGCGAATCTTCTAACCTGTGTAAGTGCGTTCATACAGTTAGTCTACACATAAAGAGGCCAGGATCAATAGCCAAATTTCTCGGAAATCCCAAACGTGCGTTGCGAGCGGAAGGCGCTTGCCTCTCGAATCGCAGACCGTGCAGCCGTGCGAAATCTATTCCTCGTCGAGGGCTTTCGCGCTGGCGAGTTCTTGAATGACGCTCATATCTTCGAGCGTCGTCACGTCCCCGGAGACGCCGCCCTTCTCTGCCAGTTCACGCAGCAAGCGGCGCATGATCTTCCCGCTGCGCGTCTTCGGCAGCACATCGGCGAAACGAACTTCCGACGGCCGCGCAATCGAGCCAATGGCTGCGGCCACATGCTCGATCAGAGCGCTGCGCAACGCCGCAGAGTGAGTGTAGCCCGACCGCAGCGTGACAAAACACACAATCGCCTCGCCCTTGATTTCATCCGGACGCGCGACCACCGCCGCTTCAGCCACAGACGGATGACTCACCAGCACGCTCTCAATTTCCATCGAGCTCAAGCGATGCCCCGCGACCTTGATGACGTCGTCCACTCTCCCGAGCACCCAGATGTAGCCGTCGGCATCGCATTGCGCCGCGTCGCCAGTGAAATAAACGCCAGGAATGCGGCTCCAGTAGTCGCGCTTGAAGCGTTCATCGTCGCCAAAAATTGTACGCAGCATCGAAGGCCAAGGCTTTTCGATGATGAGATAACCTGTCTCGCCCGGCCCAACGGGTTCGCCTTGCATCGTCACCACGCGCGTAATTACTCCCGGAAGCGGCAGCGTCGCCGAACCGGGTTTCGTCGGCGTCGCGCCCGGCAGCGGCGAAATCATGATCGCGCCCGTTTCCGTTTGCCACCATGTATCGACGATGGGGCAGCGTTTCTGCCCGATCACATCGAAATACCACTTCCACGCCGCCGGATTGATCGGCTCGCCCACCGTGCCGAGCAATCGCACGCTCGACAAATCATGTTTCGTAATCCAGTCGTTTCCCCACGCCATAAACGCCCGCACGGCCGTCGCAGAACTGTAAAAAATCGAAACCTTGTAGCGCTCGATAATCTTCCAAAACCGGTCCTTCTCCGGAAAATCCGGCGCTCCCTCGTACATCACGCACGTCGTGCAATTCGCCAGCGGCCCGTAAACCAGGTAGCTGTGCCCTGTGACCCACCCGACATCCGCAGTGCACCAGTACACATCATCGTCGCGCAGATCGAAAACAATCTGCGTCGTGTACATTGCCCCAAGTAAATATCCAGCAGTCGTGTGCAACACGCCCTTCGGTTTGCCGGTCGTTCCGCTGGTGTAAAGAATGTAGAGCGGTTGCTCCGAGTCAAACGGCGTCGCGGGGCAATGCGGCGAAGCTTTCTCCTCGATTTCGTGCCACCAGAGATCGCGTCCCTTTGTCCATGCAACCTCCTCGTCCGTGCGCTTCACGACAATCACTTTTTCGATGGTCGGGCAGCTTCCCACGGCTTTGTCCGCCGTCTCCTTCAACGGTACGATGTGCCCGCGCCGATACCCGCCATCCGCAGTAATCAGAATCTTCGATTTCGCATCGCCGATGCGATCGATGAGCGCGGTGGCGCTGAATCCCCCAAAAATGACGGAATGAACCGCTCCGATGCGCGCGCAGGCGAGCAGCGTAATCGCCAATTCCGGAATCATGGGCATATAAACGGCGACGCAATCGCCCGCCTTCACACCCAGGCTCAGCAGCGCGTTCGCAAACCGGCAGACGTGTTCGTGCATCTCGCCATAGGTCAATCGAACTTTCTTGCCGTCTTCCCCTTCCCAGTACAGTGCGACTTTCTCGCTGTTTTTCGCCAAATGCCGGTCCAGGCAGTTATACGAGACGTTGAGCTTCCCTCCCACGAACCATTTCGCATGCGGTAGATCCCATTCCAAAATTTTCTTCGGCGCCTCGAACCAGTCCAGCATTTTCGCCTGTTCGCTCCAGAACCCTTCGGGGTCGTTCTTGGCGCGCTCATAGAGTTTTCTGTATTCCTCAAGAGAGCGGATTCGAGCGCGGCGCTGAAATTCGGGCGGAGGAGCGACCGGTTTTTCGTTGAGCACATGCGGATCAAATTCCTGCACGAATGCCTCCGGGCGGCCCGCTCCTGGTGGATATTGCCAGCTGGCAGCGCAGCCTTTGGACGGAAAGCCTCTGTCCGTCCCTAAGGTACGAGAGCGTGGGTAGCTTGGTCAAGAATCCCTATATGCCGCAACCCACGCGTGGTTCAGGGGTTTAACCTGGGGTTATGGTCGTCCGCGGGCTCAAGGGCCCCCCGGCCTGCAGATTTAGCGGAGACCGTTTTCCTGGAACTTTCGCCTCTCTCAAGGTGAATGGTATAAGTAAGGCGCAGCGGATACGTCCAATAGGCAGATATGGCGGACAGGGCTGAACCCCGAGACGAGGATCTGCTGCGTCAGTTGGCGGCGGGCGATGAGGAGGCATTTCGCTCCTTCTATCACCGCCATCAGCGCTCTGTTTATCGCTTTGTGCTGCACATGACCGGACAGCCAGAGGCAGCCGAAGAGGTCGTTCAAGAGGCATTCATGACCCTGATCCGAGAAGCCGCAAGATTCGATCCCGCGCGAGGCGTACCGCAGGCTTTCCTCTTTGGCATCGCGCGAAATCATACTCGGCGGCTTCTGGAACGAGAAGGACGGTATTTGCCTCTCGCCGATGACGTTGAATCGCAGTTGGGCGCGGATCATGCGTCGCTCACCTATGGGCTGGGTGAGAATTTTTCTGACAGCCTGGTCCGCGCTGAAACTTTGGAACAGCTGCGCCGTGCGATCGTTGCCCTGCCTCTGCACTACCGTGAGGCTGTGACCGTCTGCGATCTTCAGGGACACGACTACGCAGGCGCGGCGAAGATTTTGGATTGCCCAATTGGCACGGTGCGCTCGCGCCTTGCTCGCGGACGGGAAATGCTGGCGGCGCGTTTGCGGCCCGTCGCTGCGGTGAAAAAATCGGCCGGCGGCAAGCGATGAACGGAATGGGTGAAACAGATATGAACTGCGTTGAATTTCAGGAGATCGTACACGAGCTGGCACACCAGGAAATGCGTGGAACGGTCGGCGCACTGGATAAGCCACGGGCAGTCATCGCGCGATTTCATGTCGAGACATGCCAGGAATGCGCGGCGCGGTTGGCCGAAGCGCAATCGCTGGCATTGGCTCTTGCGGCCGCGGCAGAAGACTCTGAACAGTTCGAAACTCCCGCGTATGTGGAACCGACGCTGGTATCTGTGTTCCGTGAGCACCACCAAAGTCTCGAACGCGCGCGTCATCGCCGGCGCCAGACGCGGCTTCGCTGGCTAGAGTGGTCGTCGCTAGCCGCAGCCGCTGCGGTTCTCCTCGCCATTGGCATTTGGAATTTGTCGCGGCCTCATCCCGGCATAACAAATAGAAAAACCGGAATAGCTCCGGTTTCCGTCGCTGCGATTCCCTCGAACGCGCAACCCGTAGTCCGAGACTCTGCTCCCGAAGAAACGGCGGAAGACCTGACTTCGGATTTCGTGCCAGTTCCCTACGCCGAAGGATTGGCTCCCGGTGATCCGGGCATGATCGTTCGCGTTCAGATGCAGCGCGGCGCTTTGGGCAGTCTGGGCTACCCGGTGGATGAAGCGCATGCTGCGGATGTTGTGCAAGCGGACCTGCTCGTCGGGGAGGATGGCTGGCCTCGCGCCGTGCGCTTGGTGCAACCACAATGAATGCGCCGATATCCAGTACGTCAATTGGGCCTTCGGATCTTGCAGAACGATTTTGCTTCGCGAATTATTTTGGGAGGAGTTCCATGTTGAAGAGCAAACTTGCATTCTATGTCGCAGCCGCGTTTCTCGCCTTCGCGATGTGCACGAGCGCACAGGCGCAATCCTCGGATGCGCAGACACAGCAGCAGCCGCAGACGTATATGAGACACGGCGGGCCTGGAATGGGACCCGGAAGTTTCGCGTTTGAAAGAATCGTCGGCGGCTTTGGCGGAAAGGTTGTCGCCAACGCGCCATTTTCGGCGCAGTTCACGCGCGAATCGGTTCAGGTCCTAAGTGACGGCACGCGCATCGATCGCAAGGAAAGCGGTACAATTGCGCGCGACTCTTTGGGTCGGACGCGGCATGAAATGACTCTGCCGGCCATCGGCCCGCTTGCTGCTTCCGGACAAGTGCCGCACATCGCATTCATCCAGGATCCTGCGGCAGGCAAGAGCTACATCCTCAACGAAAACAAGAAGACCGCTAGAGTCTTAAATCTGCGGAGGCGATCGAATATGCAGGCCTTCGACAGTGGAGGCCCCGGAGCATCCGGCCGTTTCGCAGGTCACAGAGGAAACGGGGTTGACGTGCAAACAAAATCGCTCGGGACGAAAACGATGGACGGCTTGACCGTTGAAGGGACACTCAAGACTCGCACGATTCCCGCAGGCCAGTTTGGCAACGACAAGCCGATTGTCATTACCACCGAGGAGTGGTATTCGCCTGACCTGCAAATGATGGTTTCCGTCAAGCGCACTGATCCGCGCTTTGGCACCACGACGTATCAGTTGGCGAATATTGATCGCACGAATCCGCCGCAATCGATGTTCATGGTGCCGCAGGACTATACGGCTGCCCCCGCGCGCGGACCGCGGTCCGGCTCAATGCGCCCGCAAGAACAGCCGGATAGGCAGTAGCGTCAACCGGTCGAGTTTGTTTCCGGCTGCGCATCCGGCCGGCAAACATACCTCTGCTGACGTCCGCACCCCGGCGTAGCTGAGGTAATATGCGGAGGGCGCGCTCCCCGCGCGCCCTTTTGCTTCTTCCATCTCCGGCGCCGGAGTTCCGTTTCGATCTTTGCCAGAAATGGACAGCGCATTTGCAGCGAGGGTGAAATGGACGAACAGGCTCTCGAAGAACAACTCCGCAGTGAAGGCTTTCGCACAACTTACATCTGGCAAGACGCCGCCGGCGCGTATTACCCGGAGCACACCCACGCGTCCGAAACAGCTCACATCATCCTCAGCGGCCAAATGACCCTGACCATGGACGGCAAATCGTGCACATTTTCGGCCGGCGAACGTTGCGATGTTCCCGCCGGCAGAGTCCACTCTGCGAAAATCGGATCGCACGGCTGCCGGTATCTGATCGGCGAGCGTTAAAAGTTTCGTGCATGCTTTGTGGCGTCAAAAGGCGGCGCTGGTAGAACCGTCGGCTAAGAATTGTTGAGCGCGCGGTCCAGCAGCTCGACGACGTGTAAAACTTCCTGCCCCGTCGCGTGCAACTTCGCTCCCGCGCGCAATTGCAGCATGCATCCGGGATTCGCCGTGACGATAATCGGCGCTTCCGTTGATTTCGCGTTCCGCATTTTCTCTTCGAGCAGCTCCATCGACGTGGCTGTCTCCGTCACGTTATAAACGCCCGCGGAGCCGCAGCATTGCTCCGCCAGCGGCATTTCCGCCAGATCCACTCCCGGAATCGCGCGGATTAGTTTGCGCGGCGCCTCGCGAATCTTCTGCCCGTGAAGAAGATGGCAGGAGTCCTGATACGTAACTCGCAGTTTCATCTCCCGCAGCGGTGCGCAGAATCCGAGCTCGCAAAGAAATTCCGTCACGTCGCGCACACGATGCGCAAATTCCGCCGCGCGTTCGGCGTCGCCCGCGCATTCGCCGCCTTCGCGCTCGGTCTCGAAAAGATGCGCGTACTCTTTCAGCGTCGATCCACACCCGGCCGCGTTGGTCACGATGGCATCAAACGGTTCGGCCAAAAACGCCGACATGTTTTTCCGTGCCAGTTCCCGAGCCACATCCCGCTCGCCCGCATGTGCCGCCAGCGCGCCGCAGCAGAATTGATCCGCCGGGACCACCACCTCGCAGCCATTCGCTTGCAAAACGCGAATCGTCGCGTCATTCAGCGCCGTGAACGTCACCTGCGCGAGGCAGCCCGCAAAAAACGCCACCCGTGCGCGCCGTTCTCCCTGCGCAGGGAATGTCTTGCCCAGCCGCGAAAAGAAAAACTCGCGGTCAATCCGCGGCATTAGCTCCGCTCGTTTGCTCATGCCGGCGAGGCGCAAAATGCCTGTCCCGCGCGCAACAGCCTCAAGCCCAGACCGTTGATAGAAGCGAACCAAACGCGCCATTCGCGCGATGCGCCGCGAATCCGTCAGCAATCGGCGATAGACAAAATTGCGTATCCATCGCGACTTCCGCGGCCGCTTGAAATTTCTGGCAATCTGCGCGCGCGCCAATTCGACGAGTTTTCCATACTCAACGCCCGACGGGCATGCCGTCTCGCACGCGCGGCAATCCAGGCAATGGTCAATGTGCGTGACAAAAGTTTCATTCAGCTCCAGCCGCCCTTGATCCACCAGCGCCATCTGCCGAATCCGCCCGCGCGGCGAATCCGCTTCGTTGTGCCACAACCGGTATGTCGGACACGCATTGAGACACAGCCCGCAATGAATGCAGCGCGAGTAATCCGCATATTCCGGCTTGTCGCCCGCCGTGAATCCGCTGAGCGTCTCCGCGAATTCGCGCTGCGCTTCTTCGTGAGTCAGTGGCGGCACTCCAGGCATCGAGTCAGAGGCCTCCTACAAACCGGCCCGGCGCGAAAATATCGTGTGGGTCGAACGCTCGCTTCACGCGCTGCATCAGCGGAAAGTCCTCGCGCGGCGCGCCCCAGACGTTAATTTCGCGCTTCAGTTCGAGTGGGCATCGAATGATCGTCGCATATCCGCCCAGCGCCGTGATCGCCTTCATGATTTGCCCCGTCGCTTGCCGGCAGGCCTGTGTCGCATCGCCAGTGCGGCGCGGAAGCATCGCGAAATAAATCACTCCCGCGCCATTCGTCAGCGTCACATGATCCACCGGCGCTGCCCCAACGATGCTTCGCGCCTTGGCATGCGCTTCTTGAAGCTGCGACGCTCGCACGCTCAGCTTCATCACGATGGCTCCGGGCGAGAGCGCGGAAACAATCGCAACAAATTCACGCTTTCGCCCAAACTGCCCGGGAATTTCATCTTCGCCGATCGTATCGACACGAATCGCGCCGCTATCCGCGGCCATCTGCTGCAAATCGCCCTCATAACGCGCCAGAACATCCGTGCTCCCCCAAAATCCGCACGAAATCGTCCACTTGCCATGCGCCGGCAAATCCGCCGTCACCACTTCGGGAACAACCTTCGCCGCCGTGGCGCTCGAAAACAATTCCCCTGTGCCGGGACTGCCAAGATCAAGAGTCAAAAGCGAAAGTTTCGAACGCATGATGCGCTCTCGCAGTTCGAGCGCTTTTTCCATCGTTTCGAACGCAGCAAAAAAACCTCGCGCCAAGGCTGGCCGCGGAAACGTTTTGAAATTGACTCGCGTGATGACGCCAAGCGAACCAATCGCGCCGAGCATCAGCTTGTGCAAATCGTAACCGCTCACATTTTTCACCACGCGCCCGCCGCTTTTCGTTACTGCGCCGTCGCCAGAGACAAATTCCATCCCCAAAACAAATTCTCGCGCTGTTCCGTAGGCATGCCGCAGCGGCGAATCCACGCCGCTCGCCAGCGTTCCACCGACGGTTGCGCAATCGAAAAAAGGAACACCCAGCGGCAAAAATTGCTTGTGCTCCGCAAGCGTCGCGGCTAGTTTCGCCAGAGGAATTCCTGGCTCGACGCTGAGCGTCAAATCGCCCGGATCGTATGAAATCACCCGGTCCAGACGCGTCATGTCAATCGCCAGATCGTACCGCGCCGGCGGCATGCCGATGCCAAGCATGGTTCGTGCACCAATGGGAATGACGGCGAGTTTTTCCGTCGCCGCATATTTCACAAGTCCCGCAATTTCCTCCGCTGTTTCGGGCCGCGCCGCCGCGCCGGGCCGCACGCCGTCCACTTCGTAGGCGGCGAGTTTGTCCGCGCCATCCACCGCGTTCGCTGGGCCGACAATCTCCGCTACGCGCGGCGCCGCAATTTTTGCCCCGGAACTCATGCGGGATGGTTCTCCGTGTGCGCCGAATCGGTTTCCGCATTGTGTCTCTGAGGCCGCGCACGAACTTCGCCGCATCCTTTGCCTGTGGGAAAAATCTTGCCGGGATTGAGCAGTCCGGCGGGATTGAATTCGTCTCGAACTCGCTTCATCAGCGCCATATCCGTTTCGCTGAAGAGAAAAGGCATCAGTCGGTCCTTCTCCATACCGACTCCGTGTTCGCCCGTAATAGTTCCGCCCATTTCGATGCAGAAGCGAATAATCGCTTCGGCCGTCAAGACAGCGCGATGGAACTGTTTTGGGTCGCGCGCATCAAAAAGAATGATGGGATGCAAATTGCCGTCGCCGGCGTGGAAGATATTGCCGATTTCAAATCCATTCTCTTTGCCGATGCGGCCGATTTCGCGCAAAGTCTCCGGCAGCTTGGTCCGCGGGATCACTCCGTCCTGCACGTAGTACGTCGGCGACAATCGTCCCACTGCGCCGAACGCATTTTTCCGGCCTTTCCACAGCAGGTCTCGTTCTTTCTCATCTCGCGCCACGCGCACTTCTCGAGCGCCATGAAGCTTGCAGACCTCCGCAATCTGAGCAGAATGCTCCTCAGCAGCTTCGCGCAGGCCATCAACTTCAATCAGGAGCACCGCCGCGCTGTCGAGCGGAAAGCCTGCATGCACCCAGGCTTCCACCGCGCGCAGCGTCCAGCCGTCGAGCATTTCGCATGCCGCAGGCGTAATGCCTCGCGCAGTGATCTCAACGACCGTCTCAGTGGCGTCGTCTACGCGATCGTATACAGCGAGAAGAGTTTTCACCGTTTCCGGCAGTCGCGTCAGCCGCACGGTGATTTCCGTCACCAGCGCGAGCGTGCCTTCCGAACCGACAAACAATCCGCATAAATCGTACCCCGGCGCATCGGCAGCCTTGCCTCCGATGCGCACAAGTTCGCCCGTGGGCAGAACCATCTCCAGTCCCAGCACATGGTTCGTCGTCACGCCATAAGCAAGCGTGTGCGGCCCGCCTGCATTTTCCGAGACGTTTCCGCCAATCGTGCACGCTCGCTGGCTCGAAGGGTCCGGCGCAAAATGCAATCCTGCATGCGCAACGGCAAGGCTCAGATCCGCGTTCACCACCCCCGGCTGCACCACCGCGCGCTGATTCTCAATGTCCATTTCGAGAATGCGGTTCATGCGCGCAAAGGAAACGACAATTCCTCCTTCGCGCGCCAGTGCACCTCCGGAAAGCCCCGTTCCGGCTCCGCGTCCTACAATCGGGGTCTTGTACTGATTTGCGAGTTCGACGATGCGGACAACGTCTGCTGTCTTCGTAGGAAATACCACGCATTGCGGCCGTGCAATTTCGACCGATCCGTCGTACTCGTACAGAAGCATATCTTCCGGCCGGCTCAAGACGCCGTCACGGCCAAGCAGGTGTTCGAGTTCGCGGAGAAGATGGTGGTCCATGAGAGGTATGACGCGCGAAGTTCACTATAGTCGCGCGCGTCCCGCGCCGTCAACGTGGGTTCCCGCCAAACGCCTGGCGGGTCGCTGAAAAAAATCTCTAAATTGTCATTCTGCGCGTAGCGAGAAATCTGCGGTTCGCAGCTTGCTCACGCAGAACCGTAAATCGCACTCCCCTGCTTGGAGTGACGCAAAGCACCCCGGCATCATGCAACTCATGACTTATTGTGCGACGCAAGATGGAAGGCGCCGATGGTGGCGAGCCCAATCCAAATAAGCCCTTCCACGAGAAAAATCATCCCGATCGTCCGCCAAATGATAAGGCGTGCTCTGTACGAAAGCGGTTGATCGCTGTTCAGGTTCGCGCCTGAATCATCTTTCTTGCCCAGCCAGCGCTCCCATAGATGCGAAAGTCCCTGGGCGATATCCGTCGCGGAAAGAAAAATTGCCAGCCCAACGCTCAGTATGCATGTGCCCACGAGGTACTGAATGAGAGGATCGTGCATCTTGCGCGAATATAGACCGAAGCGTTGCGAGGCGCAATCCTCAGAATGCGTCACTGTTCATTTTTCGCTAGTCAGTTGAGTGCGACTATGCTACCGTCCGAAAAGCGTTCAGGAATACGGATCGGTAAAAAGGAACCGGGTGAGCAGGCAGTTCGCAAATCAAAAACCGCCCCGGAGCGAACCTCCCGCAGACAGAATCCCCCGAAAGCACTCGATTTCTAATCGCCACACCTCGAAATTAGAATTGCTCGTAAGTTACACAAAACAAAGGGCCGTTCATTTTCTAATCGCCACATTTCGCGCCGTTTTCGCGTTTTGCACTTTGCCAGGAACTGCATCCTCTGGTCGCATAGCCCCTCTTGACCGCAGCTCTTTTGAGGCATCCATCCAATGAAACCAAAAGTCTTTGCGACTCACGGGCTGTTCCCTCCAGCACGCACGCTGCTGGAAAAGAATTTCGACGTGGATTACTGGACGCGCGAGGAACGCCCTCCTCGCGATGAACTCCTGCGCCGCGTGGCCGACAAAGACGCACTGATTTGCTTGCTGACGGAAAAAGTGAATGACGAATTGCTCGATCGCGCGCCGAAGCTGCGCATCGCTGCGACGGTTTCCGTCGGCTACGACAATATCGACGTGCCCGCCTGTACGCGGCGAAAAATTATCGCCACGCATACGCCCGGGGTCTTGGACGACACGACAGCAGACTTTGCATTCGCTCTGCTGATGGCCGTTGCGCGGCGCGTCGTTGAAGGCGATGCTTGGATGCGCACCGGTACCTGGCCGGGCTGGAATCTCGATCAACTGTGCGGCGCCGACATCTGGGGTAAGACCCTCGGCATCATCGGCTTTGGCCGCATTGGCAGGGCGGTAGCGAAGCGCGCGCAGGGATTCGACATGCGCATTCAGTATTCCGATGCAAGGCGCGTGGCCCCAGAAGCCGAGCGCGATTTGCACGCTGAGTTTGTTTCTCTGGATCGCTTGCTTGCGGAATCCGATTTTATCAGCGTGCACGTCCCGCTCCTGCCGGAGACGCGCCATCTCATCAACGCGCAGACGCTTGCAAAAATGAAGTCCGGCGCGTATCTCATCAATACATCGCGCGGACCCGTAGTGGACGAGGCCGCACTTGCGGCCGCGCTAGACGCAAAAACAATTCGCGGCGCGGCGCTGGATGTCTTTGAAAGCGAGCCGAAAGTACTGCCCGCGCTCGCGGGACGCAAAGATATTGTCCTCACTCCACATATCGCCAGCGCCTCCGTCGAGACGCGTACGAAAATGGCGGTGATGGCCGCGGAAAACGTGATCGCGCTTTTCGAGGGACGCCGTCCGGCAAACGCGCTGAACCCCGAAGCTCTTGCCGCAGCGACCTAGCGAGGCGCCACCAAAATTCATTGCAATGACCGACCGCAAAACTCTCGCCCGCAACATTTTTCTCTCGACGCTCGCAGGAATTAATATACCGGCCACGCTCGCGCAAAACCTGGGTTTTCAAGGCGGCAAAATCCACGCGGGAAATTCGATCATCGATTTGCGCGAGTATCGCGAGATTTTTGCGGTCTCCATCGGCAAAGCCGCATTCGCCCTCGCGGATGGTCTCAACCGTGCGCTCGCGCCCGAATTTCATGTTCGTGGCGTACTTGCCGGGCCGTCAAAACCGCCGCACAGGCTCGAAGGCTGGGAGATTTTCGTCTCGGGCCACCCTGTGCCCAACGAAGAAAGCTTTCGCGCCGCGCGGGCAATTCTCGAGCTGCTGAAAAAAACCGACGAACACACGCTCATTTTTTTCCTGCTCTCCGGCGGCGGCTCATCTTTGTGCGAGTTGCCGCTTGACCAAGGCATATCTCTGGACGACTTTGTGAAATTGCATCACGCGCTCGTGACGTGCGGCGCGCCCATCGAGGAAATCAACGCGATCCGCAAGCATCTTTCCGCCGTCAAGGGCGGGCGCCTTGCCGCCGCAGCGCCGCGCGCGATGAAACTGACATTTGGCGTGACCGACGTGCCGGAAGGCCAAGAGACAGCCCTGGCGTCCGGACCAACGCTGCCCGATCCGACGACGATCGCCGATGCAGAAAGAATCGCGCGACAGTATCGCTTGCTCGACAAGATGCCCGCTTCGCTGCAGGAGAAATTCGAAAATCACCGACTCGTCGAAACTCCGAAGGCCGGAGACACAGCATTCGCTCGCGCGCATTTCGAATTGTTGTTGGGGCGGCGCGAATTGTTTCACCATGCGCACGTGGCCGCCGAAGCGGCGGGATATTTCACGGTGTGCGACAACTCCACGGATGGCTGGTCCGTAGAAAGAGCTGCCGAGCATCTTCTTCAAGAACTGGAACGTCTGATGCGATCTCAGGCGGGCAAGCCGGTGGCATTGATCTCCGACGGCGAAGTCAGCAGCACCGTGACGGGAACGGGGCTCGGCGGGCGAAATTCAGCCTTTGTTCTCGCGTGCGTCGAACGAATCGCAGGGCGCGAGATTACAGTGCTCAGCGCAGGGACGGATGGCATCGATGGCAATAGCCCCGCCGCTGGCGCCGCAGCCGACGGCGAAACGTTCGATCGCGCGCGAAATGCGAAAATGAATCCGCAGGAATTTTTTCAGAACAGCGATGCCTTCACTTTTTTCGACCGGCTCGGCGACGCGATCATGACCGGGCCGACCGGAAATAATCTGCGCGACCTCCGCATCCTTCTCGCCGGGTGAATGAGCGTGGGATTTACAGCAAGCTCTTCACCCAGCCACCATCGACAGGAATCGAGCAGCCGTTGATGTAGCTGGCGCGCTCGGATGCAAGAAATGCGACCATAGCGGCAAACTCTTCCGGTTTGCCGATACGGCCAAGCGGCACTTGCGTGCCCAAGCGCTCCAGGATTTTTTCGCGCTCAAGGCCGGCATTCTTCGCCTGCACGCCGATGAGTTCATCAAGGCGCTCGGTGAGTGTATACCCCGGGCAAATGCAATTCACAGTGATGCCGCTTGGGCCGAATTCATTCGCAAGTGTGCGCATGAGTCCCGTGACCGCGGCGCGTATGGAATTGGAGAGCAGCAGATTGTCGATGGGCTGCTTGACGGAGACGGAAGTGACGGCCAGCAAGCGACCCCAGCCGCGCATCTGCATGCGAGGAAGAACTTCGCGTGCAAAATAAACTGCGCTCATCAATGTGAGGTCAACGGCCGCGCGCCATTCGTCCAAGGAGATTTCCAGAAATTTTTTCGCGGGAGGACCTCCCGCATTGGTGACGCAAACGTCGACGGAGCCGAAGCGCTCTTCGACGGCCACAACGAAATCGCGGACAGCCTTCGCATCCGTAACATCGAGTTCGCGGTGAAAAACCTCGCGGCCGGTAGCTGTGCGAATGGACTCTGCGGCTTTCCTAAGATTCGCGGATGAACGCGCGCAAATAGCGACTTCCGCGCCTTCGCGCGAGAGCGCTTCCGCCACTGCGCGTCCCAGCCCCTTGCTTGCTGCAGCTACGATAGCCACGCGTCCCTTCAAACCAAGTTCCATTAGATTGGACTCCTTATTCGTCAGAGATATATTCAGGCAAGTTATTTTTGGCCGCGCAAATAGGCGTCGGTCTTCTTGATCCAATCCTCGCGAGGCGGCCCGAAAATATCGATGTCTATCGTATCTTCAAGCGCCACCGCCGAGTGTGGAACATTCGACGGAATCAGAAGCATCTCGCCGCCGCGAACAACTCTGTCGCCATCATCGAAGCTCAGTTTCAGCGCGCCGGAAAGGATCCACGTGATTTGCTCGTTCACATGCGAATGGCGAGGAACAACGGCTCCCTTCGCGAGAGCGATCCGCGCGAGCATAGCCTTTTCGCCAAAAATCATCTTTCGCGAGATTTGCTCGTTGAGTTTTTCCGTTTCGATCTTTTCCCAAGATGTGACATTTGGCATAGCAGCTCCCTTCGAAAAGTGAATCTGGAATCCTCCAATGAAAGAGACGCGGCGTCAATGGGCGAGAAATGGAATGCAGATAAAAACGCGAGGTGAACGAGATGCGTTTGCGGAAGCATGAGCAACTCCATTAAGATGCGCGGCGAGCCTTTTGGATTCCAGCTAGCTTCGCGCCAGCGAGGTCGTGGATGAATCTGTTTGCGTGGATTGCAGCGGTCATCTTCTTTCTACAATTGCCCAATCCTCTTTTCTGGCTGGTCGTGCACCCGCTTGCTCGTTTTTGGCGAGGCCGAATAAGAGCGGCGTACGTTACGGCGGTCAGCGTAGCTTGGAGCGCCGTGACAGGGCTGCTGATTACATTCCACAGCAAAATTTTTCGGGGTGAAGGTCCCAGCAAAACCGAAATCGGAATCGGACTACTCTTGATTGCTTTCGACTTGTGGCTTTTCGGGAAAGTGCACCGTGATCTGGGAACTTCGCGGCTGATTGGCAAGACAGAGCTTTCCGGTGGCGGCGAAGTGGCGCGGACTGGGATCTATTCGTACATGCGCCATCCTCGATACGCAGGCATGATTGCGTCCGTGGCTGGAGCTTGCTTGCTGGCTGCGACGCGACTGATGTGGGCGATTGCGGGAGTGTGGCTGTTGCTTGTAGCGACCGTCATTGCACTTGAAGAACGAGAATTGCGCGTGCGTTTCGGCCCGGCCTACGAGGAATACTGCCAGCGCGTGCCGCGGTTTCTGCCCTACCGGCTGCTGACTAGAACAAAGTGAGGTATTGGATGGCGATCATCGACGTTTTGTGCGGCCGGCCGCTGCGCTCCTCCGAGGAAAGAGGAGAGAAATTGGGCGCCGCAGCAGGGATCTCCGTTTTCGGCCTCGATGCGCTCAGCTCCGCGGCGTACGGCCCGGAAGCAGCTCTGGCATTGCTGGCTTCGCTTGGCGCGCTGAGCGCGGTCTATATTCTTCCCATTACAATCAGCATCATCATCCTGCTTTGGATCGTCTATTTTTCCTATCGACAGACGATTGAGGCGTACCCCAATGGCGGCGGGTCTTACACTGTGGCGGGACAAAACCTGGGGCCAGCGGCAGGATTGCTCGCAGCCGGCGCGCTGATGATCGATTACGTTTTAACCGCCGCGGTTGGAATTTCCGCAGGAGTGGGTGCACTGGTTTCCGCCGTGCCGTCGCTCGAACCGCACACAACAGGAATCTGTGTCGGGATACTGGCCCTGATAACTCTTATCAATCTGCGCGGTGTGCGCGAAACGGGCATCATCTTCATGGTTCCTACATGGCTTTTCGTTGGAACACTGCTCACGATGCTGGGCATCGGAATTGCGAAAACCCTGGCAGCCGGCGGACATCCCGTTCCTGTGGAAGCGCCTCCTGTTTTGCCAGCCGCGACGGGAGCTGTAGGCCTGTGGCTGCTCCTGAAAGCGTTTTCCAGCGGATGCACGGCGATGACGGGAGTAGAGGCCGTCAGCAATGGCGTTAAAGCATTTCGCGAACCGGTCGCGAAAACGGCGCAGAGAACGCTGACGATAATCGTGATGGTCCTGGTGGCGCTGCTCGCAGGCATCGCATTTTTATCGCGAGTCTATCATATAAGCGCGACGAATCCCGGCCCTGGATATCAAAGTGTGCTTTCGCAACTTACTGCCGCGGTCGCCGGACGCCATACTTTCTACTACCTGACGATTGCGTCGATCCTTCTCGTGCTTTCGCTTTCTGCGAACACAGCCTTCGCGGATTTTCCGCGCCTGAGCCGATTGCTCGCCCGGGACGGCTATCTTCCGAGCCCTCTGGCTGTTCAAGGACGAAGGCTTGTGTACACGTCTGGAATCCTCGTGCTGGCGCTGCTTTGCGGAGCGATGCTCATCCTTTTCCACGGAGTGACGGACAGACTGATTCCGCTTTATGCCGTAGGAGCATTTCTGGCATTCACGCTTTCGCAGGCGGGAATGGTGGTTCACTGGCGGCGCGCGGGCGGGAAGAAATCGCGCGCGGCGATGTTCGTGAATCTCTTCGGAGCTATTTGCACGGGGGTCACGATAATCGTCGTGGTGACAACGAAGTTTGTCGAGGGCGCATGGATCACCGTGCTGATGATTCCTTCGATCATTGCTCTCATGTATGGAATCCGGCACCACTACGATCGGGTGGCCGAGGAAATCGCGGACCCGGCGCCGCTGGTTTTGCACGACCTTCGCGCGCCAATCGTTGTGATGCCCATGATTACGTGGAACAAGATCGTTCGCCAGGGACTGCAATTTGCACTCAATCTCTCTTCAGAAATTTATGTTTTGCACGTGGATTGCGGGAATGAGCAGGAGATGGATGTACGAAAGAGCTGGAGTGAGGACGTCGAGACGCCCATGAAGAATGCCGGCTTGCCAGCGCCGAAATTGACGATACTGAAGTCTCCCTATCGTTTTGTGATCAACCCGATTGTGGATTATGTCCTCAGGATCACGTCGAAGGAACCGGACCGGCAGATCGCTGTGATCATTCCGGAGCTTGTGCAAAAGCGGTGGTACCAATATTTCCTGCACAATCAGCGCGCGGAATGGCTGAAAGCCGCGTTGTTGTTAAAGGGCAACGAGAAAGTCGTAATCATCAATATTCCGTGGTATTTGAAATCATGACTTCGAATCAATGGCGAGAGACTTCAGGAGTGGCGGAGAGGGTGGGATTTGAACCCACGGTAGGATTTCTCCTACACACGCTTTCCAAGCGTGCTCCTTAAGCCGCTCGGACACCTCTCCGTGGAAAACGCGTCATAGAAGCGTAGCAGATTGAGCGAAGAGCAGCAATCGAGGCAGAATTTGGGCAGTGGGCCAGTTTGAATTTTGACTCTTTGTGTCCCGAACGAGGGAATTCCAACACAGAATTCTTGAGTCAAGAAATTTGGCAAAAGAATCGGACGTTTCATTATACTTCTTAAGCTGCTTTCCTCGCTTCCGGGGTGGTGCAATTGGTAGCACATGGGCCTTTGGAGCCTAGAATCTTGGTTCGAGTCCAAGCCCCGGAGCCATATTTCCTGCTCCATTTAATCGAAAAATGTTCCGCGCGTTGGGAGACAACAAAAAACCCTGAGCTCCATTGCTGGAGCCCAGGGTCGAAGCTGCGTGTCAAGCTAGGTTAATCAGAAGTTCAAGCGCAGACCGAGTTCGATCCAGCGGGAGCTGGCTTCGCGGTTCGCCGGAACAAACGTGCTCGTGATTTCGCCGAAATTCGACGGGCTCTGCAAACTCAGACCAGGAGTCGCAAAGTTCACGTTGTTGAATACATTGAGGAACTGAGCGGAGAAATCCATTGAAATGTTTTCGTGAATCGCCGTGGACTTGCCCACGGCCATATCGTAGTTCCACATGCCCAACTGCCGGAATGGATTGGCCGACCCGTCGCGACCATCGGTGCTGATATTCACATCGCGGAAGTCACCGAAAGCTGCTTGCGGATTGGCAAATACGTTGAGGCCGGTTCCGCCGTTGGCGGGATCGGTTGCGGTGCCAATGCCTCCCGAACCCGTCACACCCGAATGCAGTTTATTGTTAAGTTGCGAGGACGGGACGGTTGGAATCGCCGGGACATTGCCTCCGATGATAGACGACACGCCCCAAACCTCGGGGCTTTCGCCGACTGTATTTGGCAGACCGGAGTATGCCTCGAAAATACCTGACCAGTACCAACCGCTGATGGCGCGATCGAGACCATTATTGAAATGGAATCGATGGCCATTGCCAATTGGAAGCTGATAGACGTAGTCGCCTGTGATCAGGTGTCTGCGATCATAGATCGACGGGCCATAGCTGGCGTTCGTATAGTAGCTATTCAGGTAGTAGCCCGCGTTGTCCTGGTTGATGAGGCCCTGGTCAAGGGACTTCGAAAATGTGTAGTTCACCTGGAAAGTCAACCCGCGTGACGTTTTCTTTTGCAAGCTGACGATCAGCCCATTGTACGTTGACGAGCCGACATACGTGCGCAATTCAGAGAGAACGGTTTGAAGGTTATCGTACGGTTGCAAGCCCTGGCCAAGCCGGTAAAGATCCATGTTCTGGAACATGGTCTGCACCAACCCAAACTGGAAGGCCGAGCTTTCCTTTGAAACAAGACAAGCCGTGTTCGTGCCGCCCCCGCAGACCGCCGCGGCATACCCGGGCAGCTGATTTTCAAAGAAAGGCTGCGTGGAAGGCGTATTGCCAGAGCGAACGGCAGCGCCCACGGCGTCAAACGCCTGAGCAAAAGTCTGGCGCGAGGCCGAGTCCTTGAACATGTAGGGCGAGTTGTTGATGTCAACGGAGCTTGGGAGCCGGGAGGCCCAGTGCGAGATATAACCCACTTCCAACAACATACTGTGGGGCAATTCTCGCTGAATATCCAAGTCCACGTTGTTACTGCGGCCGACTTTAAAATTGGGGTCGTCTTGGAACGAAAGGATTTCGCCGAACGGTGTACTCGGGATAACTGGATTAGAGATGGCTGGAACGGTCGGCAACGGAATGTTCCCATCCACTCCCACTCTGAAATCCGAAGCCGCTGGGTTTGAGCAGCTTCCAGTGCAGTTGGGGAGAATACTGTTGATCGTTTGACCGAAACCCACTCCAAGCATTGGAATCACGACCGTCTCGATTGTGGACTCGCGGTCATAGACCATCGAGTAGCCGGCACGGATAACTGACTTCCTGTCGCCAAACACACGGCTCAAAAATCCATTATCAAAACTGGGATTCCACGCCGCTGAGACGCGCGGTGCCCAGTCACCCCAGTCAGTACTGAAGACCGAGTGATGGGCCGTATTCACAGGTATATATCCGGTCGTTGGATTGTAAATGTTGCTCTGTTCCGCGGCGGTCAGCTTGTCGCCCAAGTAGCCGGGCGCAGAGATAAACTGTCCGCTCGAAGCATTAATCAAGATCGTCTGGCGCCCCAAAGTGTCCGATGGGGGAGTTTGCCAACCATAAGAGAGACCATAGCTCAAGGTCAGCGAATTCGTCGCGCGCCAAATGTCTTGACCGTAGAAGTAGAACTGGTTCTGGACGGTGTTATTGCTCAATGGCGTCCCGAAAGGAAGCGGGTTCAGGCCCCCATCGCGGACAGCCAAGATGGATGTATTGTCGATTAGCCCCAGAGACCCTGCATAAAGCGAGTTCCAATTTCCCAGTTGGCTTGCGGGCAGGCAATTGGTCGTGATTGCGCCTCCGCAAGGTTGTGGCGAATTCGATGCAGGAATGGAGAGGAATGCACCCGTCTGGTCCACGCTGTCCATCACGCTCACTAGAGACGTGATGCCGTTTACCACCTTATCGGCACGGTCGGTCAGCATCGGGAGATGGCGATCGTCTGTACCAAATTCAATCGTATGCTTGCCCCTGGTCCAGTCGATGCCATCCGTAAATTGAACGCTCTTTTCAAAATAATCCTGAAAACGCGCGCCGGCGGAAGTATTATCGACAGGCGCATTCAGCAAACCCTCGGCCGGGTTAATCGCGACGTACGGGTCAGAGCTGAGACCGGTGGCCGTTCCGGGCAAATTAAACTGCGCTGCGGTCACAGCAGGACTCTCCACCTGGAAGTTCTGCCAGTTGCGAACCCATCCAAACCGGAACGTATTCGTCAACGTGGGAGAAATCAGGGTGGTCAATTGTCCGGTCACCATGGCCGTGCGGTACGGCGAAGTGCTTACGTCCGATGGATTTCCATTGAGAATACTGATTTGGGTGCCATACGATATATTGCGCCAATACGAGTAGCTGCCGGAAAAGCGCCACTTATCCGTAAAGTTGTGGTCCAGGCGCAGCACGCCATAGTCCGTATCTAGAGGAGAAGAAACTGTGCCTCGATAGCCAGTCTCATTCAAGCCGTCGCCCACGCCGCCGAAATTACCCCCTGGCATCAGGTTCCAGAAATCCTGAACGGTGGGGCTGATGCCAAGGCCACGAGGGTCGCAAGCTGTGAGACCGCTCGGGCCGCACGCCGCAGAAGTCTTCAGGTTGTAAGTGTCGACGTTCCCAGCCGCATCCTTAAATGTGAGGATGCCAGCTTTCAGATTTGCCGTCGGAACCTCTCTTGTGAATATCGTGGATTCCGGAAATCGGCGAAGTTCATAATTAGCAAAGATGAAGGTCTTGTTCTTGATAATCGGGCCACCGAAGCGGACGCCACCACGATTGTCATCCAGATGGGGCTGAGCCACGCCAGCGGCATTCAAGTCCCAAGAATTAGCGTTAAAAGCGCTATTCTGTGTGTACCAATAAACCGAGCCGTGATATGCGTTCGTTCCGTGGCGGCCAAGAAGGTTGATCTGTCCGCCAGAGCTGCGCCCGAACGTGGAGTTCGGATTTGTGACACCGATGTCGAATTCTTGCACGCTATCGATTGAGACGGGAATCCACGTACCAGCGCCGACGAGATTGTCGCTGATGTCGATGCCGTCGACCGTGTACGTATTCTGATCATCGATCGCGCCGGAAACGCGAGGTTCCGGCATCGGGAAAGTGTTGTCACCCATTCCGGGAGAGACAGACGGTTGGAGGGTAATTAGCTCCGTGGCATTGTGCGTCAGTGTGGGTAGGTTTTCCATTTCTTCACTATTAATAACATTGCCAACCTGTGCCGTGGTCGTCTCCAACTGAACGCCGGCACCAGCCTCGACTGTAATGGACTGGGCAACTTCTCCAACCTGCATAGGGACATTCACCAAATAGCTCTTGGAGACGTCAATCGCGAGATTTTGAATCGTGGCCTTTCTAAAGCCCTGCTTGGTCACTTCAATCTGGTATGGTCCGGGCGTGACTGTAGGAAACGTGTACTGGCCCGCTCCGTTCGCGGTCGTGGTCAGTGAGATACCCGTAGAGGTGTTCGTCAGTTTCACCACAGCTCCGGGAATCACCGCGCCACTCTGATCCGTCACTGTGCCCACCACGGTTGCCGAAGCCACCGTCTGTGCATGAAGTGTTCGCGGAGAAATAATTCCCACGAGAAAAGCCAACAGGCCCAGCAGGACAACCAGCCTTAGTTTCACGGCTCACATCCTCCTTGGCTTCATTTGTCAGATCTCAAGAACCATAGAGTCTTATGCGGAGCAGGACAAAGCGACGCGCCACCAATGGGAAAACGTAATATCAATATTTCAAAAATTTAATCAAGGCCTGGCGGGCCTTATACTGCATTTTGTATCCAGTGTCAAGGATGAGGGCCGCTCTCGAAATCAATACTGACGGAAACCGCCGGAAGCCCCCACCACTAGGCAAAAACACCCCGAGAAGCACTGCAACTCACTAGTATGCAATATATGCACGCATGGCACCATTCTCGGAAGTCTGACAAAACAGGAAATCATATGGAAACTGCAGAACTTAGGGGCGCGTGGCTAACACCGGGCAGCCAAAGCCAACTCGAAAAATATGAAAACGTGCATGATTCGTATGTGATTTTGTATGTCACTTGGTGAGTCCTGAGGCTGCCAGCAGCGGCATAGGACTGATCCGGTCGCCTGGAAAGTATCCACATCAGTCCTAGGCTCCGCAGCAGTCGCTCAAGTCTCATTGGATCGCGAATAAATCGGCGAAACCGGATAAGCGCGCCAAGGATTTGATGAATCGAATTTTCTCGTCAGGAACGCTCTCTATGAGCGAAAGCCTTGCGTTACGGAGGCGGGGGGACTTACTCTATCGCGCGGCATGGACACGCGAACGATTGTATTGGGAGTCATTTGGTATTTGGTCTTCCTCTTTTCGACTGTGTGTCATGAGAGCGCACACGCGCTGGCGGCCAAACTCGGCGGCGATCTCACTGCTTTCCATGGCGGACAGGTTACGCTCAATCCTATTCCACACATGAAGCGCGAACCATTCGGCACAATCGTGGTGCCGATCCTGTCATACATTTTGGCCGGCTGGATGATTGGATGGGCCAGTGCGCCATACGATCCGGCCTGGGCGCAACGATACCCTAGACGATCCGCATGGATGGCACTCTCTGGGCCCGCAGCAAACTTTGTGCTGATGATCGCGGCGGGCATAGGCATTCACATTGGAATGGCTATCGGAGTATTTCGGGCCCCGGAGAGCGCTTCCTTTACGCGAATCACAGAGGCCATGGCAAAGGGCGGACCGGCGGAATTCGCAGCGACGGTGCTGAGCATTCTTTTCGTCCTCAATCTCTTGCTGGGAACATTCAATTTGCTCCCCTTCCCGCCGCTGGACGGACACAACGGCATCACCGTTTTATTCCCAGAACGCGTTGCCACACGCTTTATTCGTGGAAGTTTTGCAGGATTGGGATTTGCAGGGCTCCTGATTGCATGGTTTGTGTATGACAAGGCATTCCCCATCATTTTCAAACTCGCATTGAATCTGCTGTATCCGGGGGCACATTACGGATGAAAGGCCCGCACGGCCAAAGCGTGAAATTCGATTTTGACCCAGAGACGCACAGAATGTTCTGATTTGCGACTGTCTCCCGCCCGGGAAGCGTGCAAGGAAACACACAACCCCTTGAAGAGCATCGGGCCTGCAGTTATGCAGACTTTGGCCCTACTTCTGCATTGCACTGGCACAGAGGTAAGAATCAATGGCCTCGAAAACGATGTACGAACCGGGCTCTCGCGTTGAGGTTTCGGGATGGGATATAGGCGAAGAGTTCTTTGTCGAAAAGGGGGTGCTGTTTTTTGGCGGGGATGGGATCCAACGGATCATCCTGCAAGCATGGCTTCGCGTAGGCTCCCTGGTATTTGTCCGCTCCAGCGATGGAGGGTCCGCCTCGCGCAGTGTGCCTGTGACATTTCGTGTGGCAAGCATCAGCGAAAACAGCGCACCCGCGGGTTGGGAGATCTTTCTTAGACAAGTTCACCCCCCCCACATAGCCGACCCGTGAATTTCGGAAGCTCTGCATCTGCCGGAGCGCGGTCAAATTGAAACATGAAGCTTTGACTAGCGTTCCTACTTGAAACCGCGAATCCTGATTTGAAATGACTATAGGCTTCTAAGCCTCGAACAGCCCGATTCGTTTTTGTCAAACTCCTAATCAAAAGCGCCCTCAGAGACAACGTGAGACTGCGTAAGTTCTTCACTTGCAAGCGGATGAGATCCATCGGCGGCTGTAGGTTTCACAGGAACTGCGAACCGTAATGGTTGCCAGGATCGATAGGTTCTGGCCCTGGCCGTGCCTGAGTTCAAAAATATGGCCACAACCACAGAAAGACCGATGGTAAATCTTGCCCGTCAGAATCTCCCTGTATGCGTTGTGGATGGTGAATCCGATCTGTCGGAAGCGACAGCAGCGCAATTGGAACGCCTTGGTTTTCCATCTGTGAGCACAACGAATCCGAACGAGGCTCTGGCGCAAGTCCGCGCCGGGACGTGCCGAGTCTTGCTGACCGATATGAAGATGCCGGCAATGGATGGGTTCGCCCTTCTTGAAAAATCGCTGCAGCTCGACCCAAATGTCGCCGTCATTTTAATTACGAGCTTCTACTCTGTGGATTCCGCGATTCAAGCAATCAAGCGCGGGGCCTACGACTTTCTCTGCAAGCCTCTGGAACAAGACCGCCTTGTGCGTGTGCTCGACGAACTGGCCGAGATTTTCTCGCAACGTTCCCAGGTGCGCGTGCTGGATGAGCAATTGCTTTCGAGCCTAGAATTCGAAGGCATCGTGGGGCGAAGTCCAGCAATGCTGGAAATGTTGGATATGACTCGCAAGGTGGCGAAGCACTTCACAAATGTGCTTATCAGCGGCCCGACAGGCTCGGGCAAGGAATTGGTCGCCCGGGCGCTCCATAGGATGAGTCCGGTGGCGGCGCAAAAGTTCGCGGTATGCAACTGCTCGGCGATGGTGGATACGTTGCTGGAAAGCCAGCTTTTTGGTCACGTACGGGGCTCCTTCACTGGCGCCACGGACACACGACCAGGGCTCTTTGAATACGCCGATGGAGGTTTGGTTTTCCTTGATGAGGTCGGCGAAACGTCGCTGGCGATGCAGGCGAAGTTGTTGCGAGTGATACAGAACAGAGAGATTCAGCGCGTTGGCTCGCCGGAGGTGAAAAAGGTGAACGTGCGAATCATCGCGGCAACAAACCGCAACCTGCGGAATGAAGTCCTGACCTGCCGCTTCCGCGAAGATCTTTTCTATCGCCTTAGTTCCTTGGAAATCAAAGTGCCGGGGCTCTCCGAACGAAGGGAGGACATTCCGATTCTCATTCGATACTTCTTGAAGAAATACAGCGAGACCTACGGCAAGGTATTCGGCGGATTGACACGCCGGGCACAGATTGTCCTGTTGCATCATGACTGGCCGGGCAATGTGCGTGAATTGGAGAACACCATTTCAAGCGCAGCCATCACGGCTTCGGGCGAGTTTATTGATGTCGGTGATTTGCCGTCAAATCTGAGGAGATCCGGTGAGCGATTGGCGGGCGGCGGAGAAGCCTGGCGGCCGCTTCCGCTAGAGGAGGTTGACCGCATTCACATCAAGAAGGTGCTGGAAATGTGCTCTGGAAATCGCGTTCGTGCTTCAGAGATCTTGGGGATCGGCAGGACAAGTCTGTATCGCTTCTTGAAACGCGAACAGCAGCATTCCAGTAGTAAGACTGCGCATTGAGGCTCGCGCATGTTTCAAAACGGTGCAACTGTCTCACGATATGGCATCGGCGTTCTCAAGACCTCAGGAGAGTCTTCTTGTTTCCAGCAACTTAGGAAATGAGGCTCTTGGCTATTCGATTGCCTTTGTCTTAACCAGAGGAGCCATTATGCAAGGCGTAGTGAATTGGGAAGAGTTAGGGATCCAAGCGAGTCAGGATCGACGGCGCGAACCGCGATTGCCATTGTCGGTGGCGATCGAAGTCAGTGGCCTGGATTTTGATGGGAAATTCTTTTGCGAGCGAACCAAGACAGTGGATGTGAGCGAGAGCGGATGCTCGTTTGAATTGAAAAACGGCGTCGAGCGCGGAAGCGTCGTGGCGATTCGAGTGAGTACGACCACGAAGAAAGACGTCTCGAACAAAAAACCATTCCTCTACCAAGTCGCGCGAAGCGAACAACAAAGAGGTCGCTGGGTTGTTGGAGCCGCGAAATTACAGCACGACAGCGTGTGGCTGGTCGTCTTCCGCAACCCTAAGCAACCGCAAAAGGAAGACTAGGCCTTAGCCTCATCGCTGACCGGACGCGAATTCGCCTGCGATATCCCGGCAGCTCGCTGCTCTCGCACACTTCTGCTAAGAACGGCTTACTTCATTCCCTCGTTGTAAGCGGCCGTTTGTATCATCGGCACCCAGACGGTATTGTCTAAACGCACGAGCATGCCGGTTTGTGCGGGGAGCTCAACATCTTTGCCGCGCTTCATGGCAATGTACGCAGCGCTGCCAATCATGCCTATCCCGAATCCGCGCACGACATGGCTGAAGACCACGCCAACGAGCGAACCACCTCCCGTACCGATTGCAGCATCGAGAACATAACCCTTGATGTCTCGTTTTTCTTCGACGGCCACACCCTCCACTTCTTTTAGGTCCTTGCGCACTTTGTTGCCTTGGCTCGAATCCTTGTAAATCCCGAGAAGGCTCATGCGCGCGGGCAGGATGCGACTGTCAACCTCAATCGAGCTAAATGTAAGGCTTATGGAAGCGCCTCCTCGAATCAAGGCAAATCGCTTTGGCCCCTCGACATCGGTGACTGTCCCATGGACTTTAGCACCGGCTGGGAGAATCAACTGGTTTCCGAGATAAACAGGCTCAGCAACAACGGCTATGAACGGATCACCATTGCGGGCGACGCTGCTGCTCAACCCATTGAGCAGGGTCAGCTTGACTTGCGTACCCTGCATGAGCTCTGTGGTCTGTGCGTGAACTGCTTTCGGCGCCAGGAGAAGCGCCAGAGACAGAACTGAGACGAGCGAAAGCAACCGCTTCATTCTTTCCTCCATGCTCGAGGCTTCTATGCCCTGAGCTGTCCCGTTTCGTGGGGGTGCCCGCTGGCGCCGCGGCAGGGCGAGGAGGAATTCACCCGAGAAGAAGATACTAGGAACCGAGATGCCAGCTTCAGGAAATTCCGCGAGCGCGTTCCAAAAAACAACTCGTATGATGTGCGAAGCTTTCGTAGCCCAAAGCGGTGTGCTAAACTCGCCACAGCGAACGAAAATTGTCGCGCGACGAGCGCAACGAGAAAATCGGTCGCCTATCGGTGGAACTTCGGGCTCTGTGCGACGATTCCCCGCAAACCCCGCCAGGCCCGGAAGGGAGCAACGGTAGCGGGCCAGTTTCGTGCGCCGCAGATCACCCGAAGTTCCTTCAACGCACGGACGAACGAAAATAGACATGGCCTATCAAGTCATCGCGCGCAAGTGGCGGCCGCAAACGTTTCGTGAAGTTGTCGGGCAGCGCCACGTCACGCAAACGCTGGAAAATGCGATCACGCAGAAGCGCCTCGCGCATGCATACATTTTTTGCGGGACACGCGGCGTTGGAAAGACGACCACGGCGCGCATTCTGGCAAAGTGTTTGAATTGCGTGAAAGGGCCGACAGCCACGCCGTGCACCCAGTGCGATGCATGCCGGGAAATCGCGACATCCGGTTCGCTCGACGTACTGGAAATTGATGCGGCATCCAATCGCGGCATTGATCAGATTCGCGAGCTGCGAGAGATGGTGCGCTACGCGCCCGCTGCGGGACGCTATAAGGTGATTATTCTTGACGAAGCGCACCAGCTTACCGATGAAGCCTCGAATGCCTTGCTGAAAACACTGGAAGAACCGCCGGAGAAAGTTGTTTTTATCCTGGCGACGACGCGGCCGGAAGATTTGGTCGACACAATCAAGTCGCGAGCGCAGCTCTTTCAGTTCCGCTCGCTCACTTTCCAAGAAATCGCCGAAGCACTGGAGCATATTGCCAAGGAAGAAAAACTGGAAATCGAGCCGGGAGCGATTGCTGTGCTCGCACGCGCCGCGGAAGGAAGCCTGCGCGATGGGCTCTCGCTTCTGGAACAGGCGATTGCCTATTCTGGCGAAAAGATTAGAGACGCACAGGTGCGCGAGTTGCTTGGAGTTGTTGCCGAAGAAATACTCGATGATTTGATTGCAGCGATCGCTGATCGCTCCGCCGAAAAGGCTCTGTCGTTGGTGCAGCGGCTCCATGCGGAAGGACACAATCTGCAGCATTTCTGCCGAGAAGCCATCCGGCACATGCGGAATCTTCTTGTCGCAAAAGTGTCGGGCTCCGATTCGCCTTTAATTGCCGCGCCGAGCGATGAACGCCCCGGGCTGGCAAAACAGTCGGAGCAATTCTGCGAAGAAGACTTGACGCGCTTTTTTCGAATTTTAGTTGCAACGGATGAAGATCTGCGCCGCAAGCCAGACGCGCGCCTGCATCTCGAACTGGGACTTCTGCGCCTGGTGAATTCGGCGCGGCTGGGTTCGCTGGAAGAAGTGATCGGCGATTTGCGCCGCGAAGTTTCGGCTCGGCCCACGTCCGGAGAACCGCGCCAATCGATTGTGAGTAACACCAAAGCGAATGCCGCCGTCATGACCACGGGAACCACAGAGACTGTGCCGAATGCGGTTGCGACCGCGCCCGCTGCCGAAAAGTCTGCGCCTCTGCCTGCTTCGGCGCCACGAGTCGTTGCCAAGGCGGCAGAGAGGCAATGCAGCGGCCTCGCCGCAGCGCAGCTTGAGGCAATCCAGTCGACGCTGCAAAACCAGCAGAAATTCTTGTGGTCGATGGTTGAACACGCGAACCGCTGGGAACTTGCTGGCGGCGAGATGAATTTGTATTTCCCGCCAGAGAGCCATGCTCTTGCCGAAATGCTGCAGGCGCGAGACGCCATGGAGAAATTGCGTGCCGTGTTGAGCACCGTGATGGGCCAACCGCTCCGAGTTTGTGTTAAACTCGATTCTGGCCGAAGCGTTGCGCCGCGAGCATCGGAATTGCGGGCGCGGTTTGAGCAAGATCCCATCGTTCGGGCGATGCTGGAGCGCTTCGGGGGAAAAATTTCAGAAGTGAAGCGGCGAAGCGAGGACTGAAATGGAAGTCAAAGCGCTGCAGCAAATGATGACTCAGTTGTGGCAGATGCAGGAAAGCCTGGAGCAGCGGCGCGGGCAGATCAACATCGAAGCCACAGCCGGCGGCGGAATGGTGTCCGTGAAAATGAACGGGCAGAAGCAGCTCACGGAAGTCAAAATCGAGCCGGGCGTTTTTGCCAGTAAAGATCAGGAAATGCTGCAGGATTTGCTCCTCGCTGCGGTGAATGAAGCATCGCGCCGCGTGGACGAAGAATTGACGAAGCAAATGAAAGATATGACTGGAAATCTTTCCGGACTCGGCGGTTTACGCATACCGGGACTTTTCTGAAGCGCGAGAAATTGCGCGCATTTGGATTTTCAAGGGCCCTTTCTCGCACAGCTTTTTCATCGCCAAAATTTCCACCTGAGACGCACTGCTGATGCCAGACTACGCTCCATCGATCACACGCCTTATTGACGAACTAAAGCATCTTCCGGGAATCGGCCAGAAGACGGCGCAACGGCTGGCATTCCATCTGCTGCGTGCGGATCGCGAGCAGGCGCTGGCACTCTCCGATGCGATTCGCGAGGCGAAAGAAAAAATCCGCGAATGCTCCGTGTGCAACAACATCACGGACACGGATCCTTGCCATTTCTGCACCAGCGCCACGCGAAACAAGAAGACAATTTGCGTGGTGGAGGATGCGCCGAATATTGCCGCCATCGAAAAAACGCGGGAGTACAACGGCATGTATCATGTGCTCGGCGGCGCACTTTCGCCTCTGCAAGGCCGAGGGCCGGAACAATTAAAGATCAAGAGTTTGATCGAACGGCTAAAAGGCGGGACCGTCGAGGAGATCATTATTGCGACAAACCCCACCGCTGAAGGGGAAGCAACTGCCGTTTATCTCTCGAAGTTAATCAAGCCTCTGGGCGTCCGCGTAACGCGCATTGCCATGGGCATCCCGGTCGGCTCGGATTTGGAATACGCCGACGAAGTGACGATGGTCAAGGCAATGGAGGGCCGCCGCGAGCTTTAACCGGCTGGCGGCTCTCCATTGAATCCCCCATTCTTTTTCCCAACGAGACTACTGGTCCGCTGATTCCAACGCTGATGCTGCGGCGTTGATAGAATCGGCTTCTTTTTGCAGAACTCCTGCAACGATGTCAATTTCTTCCGTTGCTTGCGACCAATTCTTCTGCTCGATCGCTTCGCGGACAGCAGGAATCGTCTTCACGCCATAACCTGTGAAGATTCCGGGAGCATAAAGTTCATGCTTGTACCACGGCCGGCCGGGGAGACCATTCGCGCTCAGCAAACTGCGTTCCGTTTGAATGAGCGCCTGATTGATGGAAGCGAGCTGAGCGCTCGCCACGCTCCCGCTCTGTTGTGCTTTCTGGAATGCGGCTTTGTAACGTTGCGAGCTGCTGCGCACATTGGCGATCGCGGTATCCATCGGAGAAAAATCGAGCGTAGGCTCGGGCTGCTCCGGCGATGGCGGAACAGAGGTCTTCGTCGGGTCAGCCGTCGCAGTAAAAACGCCTTCCTCAATTTCCCTGTTCAACTCGCTGATCTGGTCGGCTTCTGTCTTGGCAAGTTTCTTGATCTCCGATTCGAAGCGATCGAGAGCAGCCGAAAGCCCGTCGAAATTGACCGGGACTACTTCCGCATCCGCCAGACGCATCACGGTTGTGCCCACCATTTGCGCCAACGTGCGTCCATACTCCTCGGTCGGATCGCCGAAATGCGAATACCAGTAGTAATCATCGTAAATCGAGTGATAAATCCCGCCACCGTCTTCGCCTCCGAAACCATAATTGATCGAGGAGATGCCGGCATGATCGATAAACGGCGAGTAATCCGAGCCAGAGCCCAAATCACCAAGAATGAGGTCCCCATTCGATTCGAGGCGCTGGCGGTCCTTTGCATCTTGAGCACGCAAAATCTCCGCGAGACGCAAGCGTTTGCCTACGGACATATCTTTTTCCGGGTCCCGGATTTCGTCCGCGATGTTGTTGACGAGCGCCTCGAGCGAGTGTGAGCCTTCGGCTTGCAGATAGCCGCGGCCATTCGTGTCGGAATTGATGTACGCGACAGCGTGAGCAGTCAATTCACCGATATGCTCTTCAACCCATTCCGTCGAACCCAGCAAGGCTGGTTCCTCGCCATCCCAAGCGCAGTAAATAATCGTACGCTTCGGACGCCACCCCTGTTTGTATAGTTCTCCCATCGCGCGCGCTTCCTCGAGCTCCGCAACCTGGCCCGCGATTGGATCTTCCGCGCCGTTGACCCAGCCGTCGTAGTGGTTGCCGCGAATCACCCACTCGTCAGCGAATTGAGAGCCCGGAAGTTTCGCGATCACGTCGTGGATCGGCTTGATGTCCCAGTTGAAAGCAAGCTTCAGGTGGACTTTCGCAGGACCCGGGCCGACGTGGTACGTGATTGGCAAAGCGCCGCGCCAAGCGGCCGGAGCAACAGGGCCACCGAGCGCCTCAAGCAAAGGTTGGGCATCGCCATAGGAAATTGGCTGGACAGGAATGCTCTCGATTGTCTTCGCATCCTTGATTGCGAGCCTCTTGGCATCCCTTGTCGCGCCGATTCCCGGCGTCAAAGGATCGCCTGGATAAAGTTCCATCTTCATGACGCTGCCCCGCTGAACGCCATACTTTGGGCGCCATGGGCCTTTCGGATAGACGTCGCCTTGAGCATAGCCATCGTCTCGCGGATCGGAGTAAATCAGGCAGCCAATCGCGCCATGTTCCGCGGCGAGCTTCGGCTTGATTCCACGCCACGAATGGCCATAGCGCGTGATAACGATCTTGCCCTTCACGGAAATACCCATCCGCGCAAGTTGTTCATAGTCTTCCGGCACGCCGTAATTCACGTAGACAAGCGGCGCTGTGACATCGCCGTCGGCGGAATATGCGTTGTAGGTGGGCAATTGCTCATTGTGCTGCGAAGAAGTTGGATCTCCCGGGACGGTCGGTTCTTCAAGCTTCGCGATGTAATGCGTCGGCGAGACAAGTTCGAGCTCGCGCTCTTTCGGAGTCGGAAAAAGAACATAGAAGGTTTCGATGTGCGCATCCCAGCCCCATTTCTTGTACTGAGCGAGAATCCATTGGCTGTTCTGCGCGTCGTATGGCGAACCCACGTGGTGCGGTCGCGCCGCAAGCAGCTGCATATACTCCTTCATATTGTTCGGCGAGGGTATCGCTTGAAATTTCTGCTCCCAGTTCTGTTCATCTGCTGAAGAATTGCCGAAATAGCCGGCAAGACCCGCCTGCTCTTCCTGCTGGCCGACAGTGACCGGAGGCAGGCAGAGAATCAAACCCATCAATAAAGCAAAACGACGCATTGGACCTCCTGAGATTAACGACAATCAATTTGAAGAATTCTAGGGCGTCACACCGCCATATTTCGGGATATGGGTCGAGGTAACGTTCTTGTATACGACTCCACTCTTCATGACAAATACGACTCGACGGACTGCGGTAATGTCCTCAATCGGATTCCCATCGACAGCAATAACGTCGGCCTCAAGACCGGGCGCAATGGAGCCAATTTCATTTTGTAAATTGAGCGATTCCGCCGCAAGGGAATTCGCGGAAACAAGCGCAGACATAGAATCCTGGCCACCATCGCGCACCCGATCGACAAGCTCTTCGGCGTTTCGACCGTGCGCGCCGGCAACAGCATCAGTTCCAAACACGATTTTCAATTCAGGAGTTCTTAGCGCACGATGATAAAGGTCGGCGTCGAGCGGCAGCGCCTGTTTCATTTGCTCGAATCCGGATTCAGTGTAATTGCCAATGCCGAGGTATCGTTGCTCGTTATCGAGATAATTTTGGATGACGAGACCGACTTGCGGATCAAAGTAAGTACCATGGTCAGCCATCAATTTTAGGTCATCATTTGTCGCAAATGTCCCGTGCTCGACCTCCGTGCAACCTGCGAGCGTGGCCATGCGCACGGAATCCCGGTAAGCATGCACGAGAGTTCTGAGGCCGCGTTTTTTCGCTTCACTGCACGCGGCGTCGAGTTGTTCCTGAGAAAGCGTTGGTCCGCCGCCGTCACGAATACTCTGCGAAGCGAAAATCTTAATCAGGTCTGCGCCGTCGCCGGCGACCTTGTCGACGAAGGCGCGAATTTGGTCCGGAGTGCCAGTCGCGGGACCTCGCCCAAACAAAGGATGCAGAGCCGTAAGAATCCGCGGGCCCGGAATCTCACCGCGATTGATCATGTCGCGCAAAGATTTGTCTTCTGGCGCACCGACGCTTTGGACCGTCGTGAACCCACCCATCAGGGTCAGCCACGCATTTGATTCATATGCAAGCGCGGCCTGTTCCGGTGTTTCGTTCTTGTCCTCAGCGCGCCCATTGGGGCCGAAGTGGTACGTGATGTGGACGTGGCAATCAATCAGCCCGGGTAGAATCGTCAACCCGCGAAGGTCATAGGTGACGGGTCCGGCATTCGGATCGATGCCGATGATTTTGCCATTCTCGACGACTATGCGAGTGTCGTGCAACACTTTACCGCGGCCGTCAAGCACCGTGCTTGCGGCGATAACGATTGGCTTTTCCTGCGCATAAGCACAGCAGGAGAACACGAGCAACAAGACAGCGACACGCATCGAACTTTTGGTCATTACGATCACACTCCAGATGACTCGCGTGTAGCACGGGGAAAAGGTCAATGTCAACGAAGAAGACGCGCTGCAACGGCAGTGCGTTGCAGTAAGAAAACAGCTTCTTGCCCGTCGCATCGCCACTGGGGTATAAGAGCGAGACTGCTTTGTCGAGGCGTTAGATGCCGGATCTTTCCGAATACATGGCGCGATACGATCGCGAGCATACAAATCGATGGAATAAGATCTTCCATGGGATCGGTATCCCGATGGTGATTGCGGGACTCGTTTTGCTCCTGATGATGCGATGGCGTTTCGGACTGGGACTTTTTGTCCTTGGGTGGATTTTCCTATTTGGTGGTCATCGCATCGAAGGAAACAAGCCAGCGTTCTTCCAAGGACTAATCTACTTTATGGTTGGCCCGGTTTGGATAGCCAAGGAGCTGAAGGACGCCGTTTTAGGTAGCAAGGACCCAACTGCGCCCCGATAATTTGTCCTGTCTGGCCTTTGAGGTCATCTAAAGTCCGCTGCGCGCTTTTGAATGATACCTCTTTCGCGCCACCCCCTTGTCCAATATGGATAGCTCTGCCCTCCCTGCTGGTAATATTTGTAAATTGCCTCTGAGGGGGGCGGTTTGTAGTGTGACCGAGTCGAAACCATCAAACGACCCTGGAGTCCAGAAGCGACGCAGCACGCGAATTGCGCAGACTGTGCCGATCACCGTTATTGGTGTAGATGCGCTCGGTCAGGCATTCAAAGAGCGGACTTCCACGGTATCGATTAACTGCCACGGCTGCAAATACCAGTCCAAGCACTATGTTCCAAAGACCTCCCAGATCACAATTGAAATTCCGCGGGCGGATTCGGACGCGCCGCCGCGCATTGTTGATGGACGGGTTGCATGGGTGCAGAGGCCACGCACGGTACGAGAACTCTTTCAGATCGGAGTTGAATTCCCCACGCCGGGCAATGTGTGGGGCATTGCCTTCCCTCCAGCTGACTGGTTCCCTTTGCCAAACGAAGAGCCCTCACTGGAAATACCCATCGCCCCGTCGGCAGCGCCTTCAGCAACGGCGGAACAGTCCGTACGAAGCACGATGGAAGATACTCCATCCGTGCTAGATTCTTCTGCGCTTCGCATAGCAGAAAAAGAGCCCCGCACTGAACCGCCAGCCCCGCCGGCCGAAGCGCCCGCGGAAGCGGCTAGCATTGCTTCCGCCGAGAGCAAGGTTCGCGTACTCCCAACTCCTGCGTCGGCACAGCAAGCTCAGTCTCAGGCGCAGGAATCAATGTCTATGGCACGCCAAATGGCGCGGCTCCTCGCCGAGGCCAAACAACACCTCCGTCAGTCCATGCAAGGCGGTGCAGCGGAGGCCGTTGCTCACGAAGTGCGTACGGCTCGCGAACAAGTGGAATCGCAGCTGCGCGCCACGGTAAACGAGGCTGTCCAAGAATCGGCCGCCAAGGCCGCCGAAGCATCGGTGCAAGGCGCGGTTCAAAAAGCCGTCCACGGATCATTGCATGAGTTGGTCGAACAAGCGACCCAACAAGTGGTGAAGAACACGCTCACCGCATTCGAACAGGCGCGGAAAGCCGCTATCCCAAAACCAGAGGAATTGGACGCGCACGTACGCGCCGCTGTGCAACGCGTCGTCGAAAAATCCGCCGCGAAGCTCGCCGAGCAAACTGTCCAGCAGAGCGTGCGGCAAACGATTGAACTGGCCGTGAAACAATCGGTCCAGCAAGCTGTCGAGCAAGCTTCCGGAAAGCTCGCGCCTATAGGGACGTCTGCCACAGTAATCCCTCCGGCGAAGGAAATGCTGCAACAATTGGATGAAGCCGCGAAAGACCGGCTCGCCAATTGGCGAAAAGAAATCGAGGACGCCGCGGGCAAGCTGCAGGCGAAAACGCTCGATCGTGTTAGCGCGGATTCCACCGGCGTCGCGAAGAAGTGGCGTGAGCAATTTGATGCCGCGCTGGCTGGAGCCTCTGAGCGCATGAGCGCGCAGTTGAACCAGATTTCGCAAGCGGCAACGGCGCGGGCCGAGGAAGAAATATCCGCGCGAAGCGCGTCGCTCCAGAATGTTCTGAACGAAGCTGCCTCCGAAGCTCAGAAGAACATTGCAGGCTTGTGCGCCAATCTTGAGCAGGAACGGGAACGCGCTGAAGGAGCGGCTAGCAAGACGAACGATGCCGCCCGCCACGCAGAAGAAATCTCGCAGCAAGTCGAAGCCATGTCGCGGGCTTCGTATGATATTGCCCGGCACCAAATGGACACACTGCTGGCGTCGCAGACGGAGAAATTGAGCCAGCGCGTCGAAGAAGAAATTCAGAAGAAGGCGGGCGAGCTCGAAAAGCCCATCAACGATTTGGCGGACGATGCCATGCGCCGCCTGGCGGAAGAGATCGAACAGCAACTGGGTCCGCAGCTTGATCGCGCTCGAAAAACAGCAGAACAGCTCGCGAACGCCGGACAAAGCGCGGAAGACGCCTTGGCACAATTTCGCGCGGGGATGCACGATGCTTCCGAACAAGCTCTGATGGCTTCGCTCGAACGCATGCGCAAGCAAACAGAAGAGTTGCCTGCGGAATTCGAGCAATCTTGCCGGACTGCATTAGCGAAAATGGAAGAAGAGCTGGACGCCAAGACCACGGAAACGACGCATACGACGTTTGAGGCACTTTACAAGGCTTCGGACTGGTATCAAAAGAAAGCGCAAACGAGCATGCAGTCGGCGCTTGAAAAAATGCTCGAACAGTCGACCGGCGGCATGCGCGACCGCGCCGCGGAACTGTCCCGTATGTTTGCTTCCGAGCTCGATCATTACAGCCGGAGCTACGTCGAGCACGCCCAAGGCCTGATCGAAGAAGGTGCCAAGGAAGTCCGGGAACGCACTCGCGAGCAGATCGAAGACGCTGCCAAGATTGCAACGGCGGGCGTAACTGATGAAATGATGCGAATCACGACCGCGGGTCTTGCGCGCTTCGAGGAAGCGGCCAAGGCTTCATCGGACCGAACGCAAGCGGAGATGCAAGAAGGCGCGAATCAGGCGCTCAGTGATTTCGATTCGCGTGTGGAAGAGCGTATGGTTCAGGGAGCAAAGATCGCTCGCCAGCAGCTCGAAGAACAATTGAAACCTCTTGTCGAGGCCTTTTATGCCAAACGCGAAGCGGAGCAGAAGGCTTGGCTGGAACAGATGAAAGTGGCCGTCGAACAGTCCATCGAGCAATACAAAGAGCGGCTTGAAAATACGTCGAATTCGTGGCTGCTCGCCTCGGCGACCACTCTTGGCCAGCACTCGAAAGGCGTGCTTGAGACCTTGTCGAAGGCGGCCGAAGAGCGTTTGCGCGACACATGCTCGGATGTTTTCGCCGGCCTCGGTGAAACGTTACGAGCGCGAATGTTGGGAATTTCTTCAGACGTGGGAACTAAAGAAAAACCGCCTGAAAAGAAGTAAGGGCGCATCCTGGAATTGTAATCCGTACGAGCGCCCGCCAAATCTCCCCGGCTGCGAAATCGACATCCGGTATAATGCCTCCCGTGGCAAACCACGCCTACGCGAGTGTTTGGATAAGAGGTTTCTCAGAGGAGACGCTCGTCGAACGGTGGAAGGCATTTTTGGAGACGGTTCCCTTCTCAACTGGGAGACAGAGCTTTACAGAACTCGTCATCCGAGCGGTGGATACAAGCGAGACTCCAATTGTCGAACTCGACCTCAGGTCAGGCAATTTTGATGCAACTGCAGTGACCGATGTGGCTCGCGAGCACGTGCACGGCGATTGCGGCTACGAAACCAAAGCTTCCTGGGACCTGTGGACCTACGACTTGGCGCATGATCGCTGGGAGTTGCAGCCACAGCCGTTGGCGATTTTCTGCAATGGTGAGGATTTCGATGGTGGTGTTTGGCGAGAGAGCGGCCATTTCCTGATTGACGCGGGGTTCGAGCACTTTTTCACCGGCCATGCCGGTCTGCTCGGGTTCGATGAAAGGCAGCGAGCTGCTGCGGCACACCCTGACGAGGCAAACTTCGTCACGGTGATGTCGTTTGCGGAAAACCGGCGCGTATATCAAGAACGGACCCGCGAAAACATTCGGAAGCTTTTCGATTGGATGCAACGTATTGAGGCGACTATACCCGTGGAGCGCAATCGGCTGTGGTCCGAAGGGGAAGAAAATTTTGAAGCCCGTATGGAAGAGATTTTGGCGGCTCGCTAGCATCGCGGCTCTACTGATTGCAGCGGTCGAAGCAGTCGCCACTGAGAGAGTCCAGACTTCATCGGACGTGAAGCCGAAGCGCCATAATGAGTTGACTTTGGCTGGTTTGCGGCCGGGGTCATCAAAAGGTTCGTCAGCAATGCAAATATCAGAGTTGGGAACTCCGAGTGCGAGTCCTACAGGGCTTCTCTGGTCAACAGGCTGCGTTGACAAAATCCTGAGTGTCGAAGTCGGAAATGATCGCATCGTGCAGACAGTAACGGCTTCGACGCTTGGATCCCGCTCAGGAGCTGACTGCCAAGGCCAAGCGAACGGCAGAATATTTGCGAATCTAAAAACTGGACGCGGGCTTGAGCTTGGGGATTCTTGCCAACGCATCGAGGAACTCTATGGCAACCCTGAATCACGCGGCCCTTCCGTAAGAGGTACACGCAAGCTAGAATTACTGTTTTACTCGTTCGATTGGACTGGGCAAGACGTGCCGCAATCAATGGAAGTGTCCTGCGACGCAGTGACTCACCGCGTCGTCGAAATCACGCTGGCGTTTCAGTCTCTTTAAGGAAATCCTGAAGGAGGCCAATGCGACGCGGTTCCTTGGTGGCTGTCCTGTGCGGAGTGCTGCTCGCATCCTGTGGCGGGGATTCGCATCCAACGTCTCGGCAGGCCGCACAACCGGCGGCTCCGGCGTACCCGCCAGAAGTGGATCAGGCGGCGCAGAAACTCTTCGGCCCAGAAGCGCAAGTGCTTGCATACGGAGATTTGGCGAGGAATGGCAAGCGAGAAGCATTGGTCGTGAGTCTCCTGAAGATCAAACCGGAAAACATGCCTCCGGGGACCGTGATTACGCGAGCCGTGGTCATCGAGAAGGCAAGCGACGGATGGAACGAAGAATTTCTTTGTGACGAGCATATGAAAAATCCGAAGGGTTACCTCGGTGGCCAGCCTCTTGCATCCGTTCCCGCCTGGCGGCTGCAATATGAGCAAGATCCGCAGAAGGGTTTGACCCTATACTTTACCCCTGTACAGAAGCCCGAGGGTGGCTACATCCAGACCTTTGGCGTCCAATGGAACCCAACAGAGAAGCGTTATCAGATGTTGGATCGCAATTTCGACAAGTTTCTAATGGAAGTCCCTACGCTGGAACCACTCGACGACATGCCCCAAAAATGAGCGAGCAAAATTGAGCACAGCCGCACAAACCGTGAGTGCCGTGAAGCCTGCACAAAAGAAACCGAAGGCGTGGAGGGAGCTTGTCCGGCTAGTACCATATTTTCGCCCATACAAAGGCGCGACTATTTTTGGACTCTTCACCTTATTGTTGATGGGGCTTGTCGGCGCGTTACCACCTTTGATTATCGGCATCATCACAGACTGCCTCAGGGGCGCTTCGGAACCGATGCCGAATCTGACGATGATCTCTCATGCCGGACCTATGGCAGGAACTACGTTCTGGCATGTGGCTCTGAAGCCGATTCTTCGCTTCTATAGGCCGGGCAGCGGTCACACGGTTCTCATCCTGTGCTTGTTGCTGGTGGGCGCGGTGATCGTAAAGGGAGTTTTTTCATATACCTCACGCTGGATTTTGATCGGCATCTCACGCGACATCGAATTCGATCTGCGCAATAACCTATTGTCGCAATTGATGCGGATGGAGCCCGAATTTTACGTGCGAAATCGCACAGGGGAGCTGATGTCTCGCTGCACGAATGACTTGACCGCTGTGCGCATGGTGCTTGGACCCGGTGTCATGTATAGCGCGAATACGATCGTAGGCATGGTCGTCGCCATTGCGGTGATGCTGAAAATATCGCCATTGTTGACCCTGGAAGTGCTTACGCCCGTGCCCTTTGTTTTTGTCGTGGTTCGCTACTTCGGAACCATAATTCACGAGTTGCAGACAAAAATTCAAGCGATGCTGGCAACTCTCTCGGCAAAAGCGCAGGAAAATCTGACGGGAATTCGTGTCGTGCGCGCGTACGGACAAGAAGACTCGGAAATACGCTCATTCGATGAGGCGAACCGTCAGTACGTCGGAGAGAATATCCGGATGATTCGCGCGTGGAGCATGTTCTTTCCCGCGCTGCAGATGATTATTGGATTTTCGATCCTTTTCGTGCTATGGCAGGGCAGCCGGATGGTGGTGCTAGATCGGATCTCCCTCGGGGCGCTGACCGCTTTTTACACCTTCGTGGGTCTTCTCGTATTTCCCATGATTGCCCTCGGCTTCGTAACGAATATCTTTCAGCGTGGTGCAGCTTCGATGAGACGGCTCAACTATATTCTGGATGCAGCGCCCAGCATTGACGATGCGCAAATGCGCGGGGAAAAACAGGAAGAGATCAATGGCGAAATCGAATTTCGAAATTTGACTTTCGTGTACCCCACACCACGAGGTGGAAATGGTTCCAAGCCTTTGGCGAACGCGAAAGCCGAGCAGCCAAACGAGCCAGTGCTTCACAATATCAACCTGCGCATCCCGGCGGGCGCAACCATTGCGATTGTCGGCCCGACCGGCAGCGGAAAGACGACATTGGCAGCTCTTATCGCGCGTTTGTGGGAAACTCCCCGAGATACCCTTTTCATCGATGGCAAATCGATCCGCGAGTGGCCGCTCGCCACGCTGCGAAGAGCTATTGGTTTTGTTCCTCAAGATGCATTTCTGTTTAGCGAGACAATCCGCGAAAACATCGCGTTTGGAGTTGAAAACGCAACGTTGAATGAAGTGGAAGACGCCGCTCAAATTGCCAGCATCTCGGGAGACATATCCGATTTCCCAACCCGCTACGAAACAATCGTTGGCGAACGAGGAATCACTCTCTCCGGAGGTCAGAAGCAGCGCGCAACGCTGGCACGAGCGCTGATCCGCAGCCCGCGAATCCTGATCCTCGATGACGCATTTTCCAGCGTAGATACGGATACGGAAGAAAAGATCCTGCAAGGCCTGGAGGACGTGCTCAAGAAGCGCACAACCATCTTGATTTCGCACCGGTGTTCGACCGTGCGAGACGCGGATCAAATCGTTGTCCTGCGCGACGGCCGAATCATTGAACAGGGCACACATGAAAAACTGATCGGTCTCGGCGGGTACTACGCGGAGCTTTACCAAAAGCAATTACTCGAGGAAGAGCTGGCCAGAGAATGAGCACGCACCACGAAGAAGAGAAACTGGGACGCATTTACGACGCGCAGTTGACGCGGCGGCTCTTGCAGTATCTGAATCCGTACAAGTGGCGCGTGTTCCTCGCCATCGCGATCACCTTCGTGGTGACGCCCTTGCAACTGGTTGGCCCGCGTCTCTTTGCCGAAGTGATAGACCGATATATCACGCCGGCGATGAACCACAAGATATCGGTGGACGTTGCGTTCCATGGCATCCTTTGGATATCGCTCGCCTTCATGGCTACGTTGATTTTGAGCTTCACGTTTCAGTACGGACAAGTGCGCATCATGCAGTCCGTTGGCCAGCAAACAATGTATGACCTGCGCAAGCAGATTTTTGGCCACATGCAGCGCCTGCCGATGAGCTTCTTCGATCGCACGCCGGTGGGGCGTCTGGTCACTCGCGTCACGACGGACGTCGATGCGCTCAATGACTTGTTCGCCGCCGGTGTCGTGGCGATGGTCAATGATACTTGCTTCCTGATCGCCGCGGTTGTGTGGATGCTAAAATTGAATTGGAGGCTGGCGCTTGCGGCGCTTGCCGTGTTGCCGCTGATGTTCGGTGTAACCTGGCTGTTCCGCAACAGCGTCCGGGATGCAAACCGGCGGATTCGCACGGCGATCGCTCGAATCAACTCCTTCCTGCAAGAGCATATCGGCGGAATGTCCGTTATTCAGCTTTTCAATCGCGAGCGCAAAGCTCGCCAGCAGTTCACGGAGCTGAATCGCGCGTATAACATGGCTTTCAAGGAAGCCATTATGGCCTATGCTCTTTTCTATCCAGCGATTGAATTCCTTTCTTCGACGGCCTATGCCCTGATCTTCTGGTTTGGCGGCTTGCGCGTCCTTGCCGGTGGCCTCGGCATTGGGGTCGTGACGGAATTTTATATGTATTCCCAGCGGTTCTTTATGCCGATTCAGGACTTAAGCGAAAAATTCAATATTTTGCAGTCGGCGATGGCCGCTTCCGAGCGTATTTTCAAACTCATTGATGAACCGCTCACCGTCCAGTCGGCGGCGAATGCTATTCCGTTGGAGACACCCCAAGGAGAAATCGAATTCCGCAATGTGTGGTTTGCATACCATGGCGGCGAAAATCCGAAAGAAGAGGACTGGGTTCTGCGGGATGTTTCTTTCCGCGTTGCCCCGGGCCAGAGTGTAGCCATCGTTGGCCATACCGGAGCGGGCAAGACGACAGTCATTCAACTTTTGTTGCGTTTCTACGATATTCAGCGCGGAGAAATTCTGCTGGACGGCGTGAACATCCGGAACCTTGACCTTCAGAATCTTCGACGGCTGTTTGGCATTGTGCTTCAAGATCCGTTTCTTTTCAGCGGCACGATAGAAACAAACGTGCGTCTGGGCACAGAGTCCATCAGCCGCGAGACGGTCAATTGGGCGCTGCGAGAAGTTGGTTTGGGCAGTTTCATCGATTCTCTTCCTCACGGAGCAGCAACCGAGGTTTCCGAACGTGGCACCACGCTCTCGGTCGGCCAACGTCAGCTCATCAGCTTTGCACGCGCACTTGCGCACAATCCGCGATTCCTCATTCTTGATGAAGCAACGTCAAGCGTCGACACACGAACGGAGCTACTGATTCGTGAAGCCCTCGATCAACTGCTCTCGGGACGAACCGCGCTTGTCATTGCCCACCGGCTGAGTACCATCCAGCATGCCGATCGCATCCTCGTATTCCACAAGGGCCGCTTGCGCGAAGAGGGCACACACCAAGAGCTTCTTGCGCGGCGCGGAATTTATTACCGCCTGTATCAGCTCCAATATAAAGACCAGGAACTGCGTATGCCGGTATTTGGCGAACCTGCTGGTTCTCCACTCCCCGCAAATGACTGAACTTTGCGTGCAGAGCCCCTGTGCGAGCGGTTCTGCCACTCCCACCTTCTCGGATGCATACCCGGCTTGGAGTGAGACACCAGAATGAAGCCGCGAGAGATTCTCATTTCTGCAGGCGAGGCGTCGGGTGACATGTATGCCGCGCGTCTTGCGCGGGCGATCCAAAAACAAACTGACGTTCATCTTTTCGGCATGGGCGGCCCGAAAATGCGCGCAGCGGGGGTCGAACTGCTTGCGGACGCCTCGGACATCGCTGTTGTCGGAATCACGGAAGTGCTTCGCCGTCTTCCTGCGGTCTGGCGCGCATGGCGAAAATTGGAACGCGAAGCTGTGCGCCGCGAGCCTGCTCTCGCGGTTACCGTCGATTCTCCGGGATTTAATTTTGGCCTTGCACGCCGTTTGAAAAAGCATGGCATCCGTAATGTCTACTTCATTAGTCCGCAGATTTGGGCGTGGAGGCCCGGGCGTATGCGCTGGATTCAACGACGATTCGAGCGCGTGCTCGTGATTTTCTCCTTCGAAGTAGAATTGTATCGCAAGGCTGGAGTTCAGGTTGATTTCGTCGGCCATCCTCTGGTCGATTCCGTGCATGCCACGATGACACGCGCGCAATTCGTCGAACGATATGGCATTGATGGAACCAAGCCAATCCTTGCCGTGCTGCCCGGAAGCAGGCCGAGTGAAATTCGGCGAAGTTTGCCGACCATCACGGAGGCATGCGCGAGACTTCGAAAGAACTATCCGTTGGAGTTTGTCCTAGCTCTTGCTCCCGGGCTGGATGAGCAAGTCATTCGGCCCTATGAGCGCCCTGATGTACCTCTGATACCCGTGAAAGGCGCTACTTATGAGGCGCTTGCAGCTGCTGACTGTGCCATAGTCTCCAGCGGCACTGCGACGGTGGAAGCGGCGCTGCTCGATTGCCCTATGGTGGTTGTTTACCGCGTATCCGCGTTGACTGCGGCAATCGCGCGTCACATGGTCACGAGCTCATTTTTCGCCATGGTCAACGTAATTTCTGGCCGGCAGATTGCAGCAGAACTGATCCAGGATCAATTCACAGCGGAAGCTCTCGAAAATGAGGTCCGGCGTTTGCTGGACGCGCCGCGGGCGCGCGAGGACCAGAAGCGTGGTTTGGCCGAAGTCCGGGCAAAATTGGGAAAAGGAGGCGCCATCGAGCGCGCTGCTGAAATCATCGCTGGAATGCTGTAACCTTATAGGTACGGGCAACTAGAAAGCGCTCTTACGCACTCTAACGAACGGACAATTATGGCAAATCGTACTGTCATTCGAGGTCTTAGCATGGTCAAATTCGGGCTTTGTCTCGCGTTGTTCGCTCTGCCCTTCTGTTTCATTGCTGATACAGCACTGGCGCAGCAACAACTCCCGGAATTTGATTTCGATGCCGTTCACTATGACGTTAAAGCGACTCTTCATCCGGATCAGGAGAGCTTAACGGCAGACGCAAAGGTTGAACTGGTAGCGAAAGTAGATTCGAGCACAATTCTTTTCGAGCTGCACCCGGATCTTCATATTGATTCCGTCACGTTGGTGGGCGACGGTCGAAAACTCGACTTTCATCGCGATTCGTTCAACCCGCTGGATGTCGTGGTATCTCTTCCCTCCAGCGCCCAGGCTGGGATGCATGTCACGATTGACTTCGAATATTCGGGCGCCTTTGCCAACGACGAAGACAGCCCCACAAAAGACGTTCGCTTCGCGTGGATCGATAAGAATTCTGCCTACTTACTGCTTCCCGCTCGCTGGTTTCCGCTTACCGATTATCCTTCTAATCGTTACACGGCGACGTTTCAGATCATAGCGCCTGACACTTTTGCGGTTACCGGCACAGGCGCATCTTCCATACCAACGGAGTTGCCGCCGGAAACAGCAGGCGAGCCTGGACGAGCTCAGTACACATTTACGTGCAACGCCCCCGGACCGGTTGGAACGTTTGTCGCTGGTAATTTACAGCTCTCCCCAGTTCACGCGCAGGGATTGTCAATTTCCGTTTTCGCTCCGCCTTCCGCGAGTTCAACTGCCGGACACATGGGCGACGCGCTGGCGGCCATACTGCTTTACTATTCGAGCGAATTTGGTCCTTTGTCGTCGCCGAACGTGACCCTGGCGCAGTTGCCGGACGGCACGCTCGACGATTACTCGGCTCCGGGTTTGCTGCTGCTGAGCGCGCACGAGTGGAACAACAGCCTTGATCAGTCTGCGCTCGCACACGTCGCTGCGGAGCAATGGTGGGGGAATCAGGTTCTTCCTGCGTCGCCATCCGACGTCTGGGTCACCGATGGTTTGGCGCAATATATTGCTGCGATGTATATCGAGCACTCGGCGGGCGAATCCGATTTTCGCAAGGAACTAACCTCTTTTGCGATCGGCTCTGTGATGTACCCAAACGCCTCTCCGATTGCTCAGGCGGGACAGTTGCAGCGCTACTCGCCCCAGTATGAATCGACAGTAGTGCAAAAAGGCGCGATGGTATTTCACATGTTGCGGTCGTCCATGGGAGATGCGTCTTTCGCCGCGTTAATCCACGATTTCTATGTCCAACACGAAGGAAAGAATGCCAGCATCGACGATTTTGAAAAGCTGGCGCAGTCGAGGCTGCCGGCGCCCGTGCAAGGCCAACGCCGATTGAATTTCGTGGCGTTCTTCTCACAGTGGCTCGCCTCGACCGGCATCCCTGAATTCAAGCTGGACTACATCGTTTATCGCACTCCCAAGGGATTCAAAGTGGTCGGGAAAGTGATGCAACCGATCGAAACCTTTAACATGCCCGTGGAAATTCGCGTCGACGCCGAAGGCAATCCTGTAACGAAAACGGTCCAGGTGATCGGCACGTCGACCGAATTCACGATCGACACATATGGCCAGCCCAAACCCGATGGCATATCCATTGATCCCGATGACGATATTCTGAAGACGGATCCAAAGCTGCAAATTCGCGCGCTCATTGCAAAGGGAGAAGGTCTCGCAGAGCAGGGTAAATTTGCCGAGGCGATCCAGCAGTATCAGCAAGCTCTCAGCATTCAGTCGAATAATTCGCTGGCCGACTTCCGCATTGGCGAAGCATTTTTCTATCAGAAGAATTATTCGTCCGCAGCGGACTCATTCCGCAGCGCACTCGATGGCGACTTGGCTCCGAGCTATCGCTGGGTTGAGGTATGGAGCCACATCTACCTCGGCAAGATTTTTGATTTGACCGGCTCGCGGGAAAGAGCCATCAACGAATACGAAAAAGCGGAAGAGCTGAAGGACGACACAGGCGGAGCCCAGAAGGAAGCTGAGAAATACATGAAGTCGCCGTACACGAGTCCTGATTCACAGCCGGCCGCTCCTGTGCCTTCAAAACAAGCAAAGTCGTAATGTACGGTATAGAAAACCGGCCAGATTTCTAAGAATCAGCGCGCGACTCTGGGCCTTTATCTTTCCAAACTTGCTCGAACGTTTTCAGTGCTCGTTCATCGAAGAGAACGAAATAGATCTTTTCGAGGGCAGTGGTCCCTTCGAGGTGCCGCGTCGCCGCCTCCAGCATAATCTCCGCGCATTCGTGCATCGGGAAAGCAGCGATGCCGGTTCCGACGGCTGGAAAGGCAATGCTGGTCAATCTGTGCTGTGCGGCAAGCTTCAAAGATTCTCCTACCGAACTGCGTAGCGCATTCGCTGTCGTTCGGCCGCCGAGTGCCATGCTTGCCGCATGAATCACATATCGTGCTTTGAGACGACCACCTGTGGTAATCGCCGCGCCTCCAACGGCAATTGAGCCAATCTCATCACACTCCCGTTGAATCTCCTCGCCACCCTTGCGCCGAATCGCGCCAGCCACTCCTCCGCCCAATTGCAAATCGTTGTTTGCAGCATTGACGATCGCGTCGACGTCCATATCTGTCAGATCGCCCTGCAGAAAAGAAATCGCCTTTTCGATACTCGCCATCGTGAGAACCTTCGACATACAGGACGCAGCACACGACGGAATCGTAATTTAGGATTTCGGCTTGGCCCCTGCTTCTTTGTAATCGTATACACCGCGCCCGGACTTGCGACCTAAGCGGCCCGCCTTCACATATTGTTCAAGCAGCGGACACGGACGATATTTTTCGCCCAGCGTGCGATGCAAGTGCTGCAAAATACTCAGCCGCACATCGAGACCAACGAGATCAACAAGCTCAAACGGTCCCATCGGGTGATTCAGCCCCAGCTTCAACGCTTTGTCGATATCAACAGCGCTGGCAACGCCTTCCTGCAACATGAAAAACGCCTCATTGCCAATCATGGCATTGATGCGGCTGGTCACGAACCCAGGCGATTCGCGCACGACTACTACGTCCTTGCCCATGTTCCTTCCCGCCTCGGCGCATGCCGCGACAGTCGCCTCCGAAGTTTCCAGCCCACGGACAATCTCGAGCAGCTTCATTTTCTGGACGGGGTTGAAGAAATGCATGCCGATGCAGTTTTCGGGGCGAAATGTGATCGCAGCCATTTCCGTAATAGAGAGAGACGATGTGTTACTTGCGAATATCGCGCCCGGCTTCGCGAATTTGTCGAGGATTGTAAAAATCTCCAGCTTTGTTTCCATTTCTTCAGGAACCGCTTCAATAATGAAGTCGGCCTGGCGGCAAGCATCCTGAACCACATTCGACGTTGTGATGTGCGCCATGGCCTGTTGTTTTTGCTCTTCAGTCGCTTTCCCGCGAGCAACCCCTTCGTCAAAAGCACGACGAATATAATCAAGCCCCTGCTCCACCATTGGCTGCGAAACATCCTCCAGAATCGTTTGATAACCCGCAAGCGCAGAGCAATAGGCGATCCCGCGGCCCATAGTTCCGGCACCGATCACTAGCACGGTTTTAATTTCCATGATTTCTCCCTGTGAAAAATGAAGCGATCCAGACCTGCCGGGACTTGCAACAAACAATATATCAAGGACCCACGGGGAACAGCCGCGCGGCATTGTCATGGAGAATCTTGCGCTGCGCAGCTTCCGAAATCGGCAGCCTGCGAAATTGTTCTATGTTGCCTCGAATCGCGGGAACTCCCGGCCCCGGCCAATCCGTGCCCCAAAGTACTTTATCGGCAATTTCTTCGATTCGAGGAAAATACTCCATGAGTCGCTGTGGCGGAATGCCGGAAATGTCCATGTACATATTCGGATGACGGCGAACAAGAAAGAACGCTTCGTTCATCCACAGTGGACGGCCACCGTGCGCCAGGATAACCACAAGTTTCGGAAAGTCGATGGACACGTCGTCGGCCAAGATCGGCTGAGCATATGGATTCCGCGCTCCGGGAAAAATAGAAGTACCCGTGTGAATCATCACTGGTATCCCGTTTGCCTGAGCCCGCTCATACATCGCCGCGAGCGGCCCGAATCCATCACGATATGCATTCGGGGCAAACTCCTGATGCGAAGGGTGCACCTTGAGGCCCCGGATGCCAATCTTTGCCAGGCGGTCCACTTCAGCGCCGGCATCGGGAACATGTTTCGGGTGCACGGACCCGAATGCGAGCAGTCGCTTCGGATCCGTAGAGCAATAATCGGCAATCCAATCGTTCACTTCCGGCGGAAAACCAATAACTTCAGGGCTGACGTAGTTAATCAAGCCAGCTCTCTCAATTCCCATCTCGTCCAGGAACTTGAGAAAGGCCTTCGAATCTGACGTGTATTTCTCAACCTCCGCGTAATCCTTGCGTCCTTTTTGGATTAATGCCAGAGCGTGAGGTTTGAACATGTGTAGTGGCTGAATATGGATGTGGATATCGATGATCGGGCCGCCTGATTCCAATGCCAAGCTATCCCTCCTTGCAAACCAAGGCCAATTGACACAACGGGGCTTACAGCGTTGTTTCCAACTTCTCACTCGACGAGCTTCTTTAACCCTTCCTCATCGTAACCCAATACAATTCTCTTCCCGGCAATCACCACGGGGCGGCGAATCAAATTTGGCTCGGCAGCCATCATTTTCAGCGCTTCCGCTCGCGACGGAGGGTTTTCTTTCATGTTTTTCGCGCGATAGAGTTCGTTGCGCGAGTTCAAAAATTGGCGATAATCGCGATCTCCGATCAAACTTTCCAATTCAGCGGCACTCAACCGCTCTCTGCCAAGATCGCGCGTTTCCAAATCAGCGCCGTGTTCGAGCAAGAGACCTCTTGCTTTTCGGCAAGAGGTTCAAGTTGGCTTCTGTAGGAATTTGATCTTTCCTTTTGTCACGATTTGAAACCTTTCAGTAGCGCGGCACGCTGGAGTCGATTTCGCGAGACCACCGGTCGATTCCGCCTGCCATGGAACGTGCGCTCGAAACTCCCTGTGAACGCAGCCACGCAGCTGCATCGAGACTTCGCCGCCCACTGTGACAAAAGACTACGACATTTTGGGCATTCTCGAAGGCGTGGAGATTGGCGGCGATCTGCCCTAGGGGGATTAGCTGCGATCCCTCGATGTGGCAAAGCTGATGCTCCCAGGGCTCGCGCACGTCGACGAACAAAACCTTTTCGCCGCGATCCAGTGATTGCCTCACCTCGTGGGGGCCGACTTCGATATTTGCAAACAAATCTTCTGGCATGGTCATCCTTCATTCAAAAGCAAGATCAAAATCAAACGCCAAAGTCAGCGGGCACCGAGGACGCATGCTCTCGCACCGCAAGCGAAAAAGTCCGTGCCGCGCCGAGCTTATCAAGGTATGCCCGGCGATCCGGCGCGCTCAATACCCATTTCTCAAGCCAGCGCTCGAATTCAGCCAATTCACGCGTCTCGTCATGATACTCGGCGAAGAATCTGTGATCGCGACCATAGTGACCCTGCACAGGCGAAGGATGCGCGCCGCCCGGCTCATGCACCACGGCAGAAACGAGAAAGCCGGGAATGAGTGTACGATTGGGGTCGGACGCAATCACCTCCGGCGCGACAATCTCTTCCGCAACCACCATCACGCTCCTCGCCGCTCGCGCGCCGTCGATGGCCACGCCGAGGCTGCCCCAGATATGCGCATTCCCTTGTGGATCCGCTTTCTGGACTTGAATGATCGCAACGTCGGGGCGAAGCGCTCGCACCGCAATGAGTTTTTCCTCGCTGACGGGCGAGGAGAATTCACGCAGGTTGCCATTCTTCTTAAGGAGATCGCTCCCGAGCGTCGAATACGTAGGCATAAACGGTATGCCCAAGGCGCCTGCATGAAGAGCGAGCGCCAGTGTGAAATTCGAATAATCGACTACATCAATCCGCCTCGGAATTTGCGCTTCGACCGCACGCCGGAAGCAATAGCCGGTCCCTTCAGACACATTGCCAACCCACGCAGCCATCACTCGCTCAACACAGCCCGCGCCTATCAACTGGTCAAACAGAATGTCGGAAATCGGCCCCACGAGCGTCAAATCGCGCCGGCCCTGGCGAATCAGTTCGTGCCCCGCCGAAAACGGAATCATAGGCTCAAGCTGCGCGCCCATTAACACCATCGAGCCTGAAGGTACATGGCGCCCAATGGCTTCTCTCATGCTGACGACTTTTGACTCTGCACCCATTCTGAACTTACCGTCCGTGCCAAGCGGGATCGCGTTTTTCGAGAAACGCTCGGATTCCCTCCTGCGCGTCTTCGGTCTTCATCAGCTCTCCCAAATAAAAATCCTCAACGGCCTTCAGCCTGCGATCAAAATCGAATCCTGCTGCATCCCAGAGCGCACGCCGCGCCATACCCAGTACTCGCGGACTCAATGCGCGTAAGTCATTTACAAGCGTTCTCACCGCGCCATCCAACGCACCCTCTGGGACAACCCGCGAAACGAGCCCAAGCTGCTGAGCTTCGCTTGCCGAAATCGTCCGACCGCTCAATATTAAGTCGGTCGCGACACGCATGCCGGCAATCTGAGGCAAAGTAACTGTTGCCACAGGCGGAAAACATCCCAGCTTAATCTCCGGTTGGCCAAATCTTGCGGATTCCTCGGCAATCAAGAAATCGCAAAACGTCGCCAGCTCGAAACCGCCTCCCAGACAATGCCCGTGCACTGCGGCGATGGTCACGACTGGGCTTTTCCAAAGCTTGCGGAATATCGCGTGAAATGTCTGCAACATTTCCGCGACTCGCTCAGTTTTGTGATCGCTGGCATCTGCACCTGCCGAAAATGCCTTGACTCCTGATCCTTCAAAGGCCAGGAAATCAATCTGCGACGCAAGCTCATCGATCGCCCAGCCGATTTCACGCATCATCGCGATATTCATTACGTTAAGCGGAGGACGGTTCAGAACAATGCGCGCGAGGCGATCACCGTTGTGTATTTGAATGTTCTTGTATGCGATCATTGCCGGCCAGTCCAGAATCCTTTTGGATCGAGATCGCGCATCGCGCGAAGCTCCGCAGCGGAAGGCGGGGCCGTTTCGTCCAGGTGCTCCGCCACTCGCAATGTCCATGAAGTACTTGCCAGGACTTCTTCAACAGGCACACCGGGATGAACAGAGGCGAGATACGCTTCGCCGTCTGGACCAAAACGCAGTACCCCTCGCGTCGTGATGATTGCCGAGGGGCCCGACTTGTGCGGCAAGCCATGTTCGCGCCGCCAGCGATCACCGGTGCCAAATCCCGGCGAAGTCACATAGCTCACGCGCTCCGCAAGCCGGTGCCTTTCGTGCGCGAGCAACACCACGGTGCGTTGCGAAAGGCACGCGATATCGCACGCACCACCGGAACCCGGCAAGCGCACAGCCACACCGGCCCGTCGTCCCCATGTCGAATTCAGATTGCCGAACCGGTCGACTTCTGCCGCCCCGAGAAAGCCGACATTGACGCGCCCCTGCTGCAGAAACGACATCACGTCGATCATCTGTCCGCAAAGTGTAGCTCCTCGAAGGTTCGGCGGATCACCCATTGTGTAGAGCATCTCCGGCGAGGGAGTCTCGCGAATTACGCCGTTCTCATAGAGGCCAACCGCCTGCGGCGCATGCGTGAGCTTCGCAATCAGAAAAGAGAGCAGCGGAAGCCGCATGCCAACGAACACCAATTCCTTGTTGGCGATTTCTCTCGCTGCGGCTACAACCATTAATTCGCCGGCCGTATATTTCCGCGCGGCGACATTTGTTTCTCCCATGGATGGCAACGCTATTCCACTATTCTTTCCGGCGCCGTCAGCTGGCTCGTGCGCAATGGTTCTTGCATTCGCATTCTTTGTCAGGTCCGAATCCGATTCAGCACTTTGGCAAGCTGCTTAAAATGACGCATCTTCACGCTGCGGCCTTTTGCATTCTTCGCACTGGTCGAAGGCAGAACGAAAACGGTGGCTCCGTAAAGCTTTTCCTTCTGCAGTCCGAGGAAACAGCGCCGCCCCGCAAATTTTTCGTAAACTAATTTCCCATTGAAAGCAACAAGCTGCGGCCGAAACTCCTCGAGCTTCTGCGCTAACAGAACGCGGCCTTCGGAGAACTCCTCGCGCGCAATATCTTCAATTCCCTTAGATGGCCGCTTGACAAGATCCGTCAGGCCGATCCCGAACTCAACCACGCGCCGGTCATCGTTGTAGGTGAGAGGTTCCGGAATGACGCCGGAATCATACAAGAGCGGCCAGAACTCATTCCCCCGGCCGGCATAGTAATGTCCTACGCGAGCCGAGCGTTCTCCTGGGTTACATCCCACAATTACCAGTCTCATTCCGCGGCGAAGATGATCAGGCAGCGTTCGCATCGTTTCCAGCAATCTCTGTCGTCAAGCTTGATTCCCCCATTTCATGCGCACCCCTCATTTTACCCGTAATGCTTGCTCGCGCCGCGTTACTTCCCTTTGAATTTGGGCTGCCGCTTCTCGACATACGCATCAATTCCTTCTTTTGCGTCCACACTCGTAAAAAGAAGCTGCTGCAATTCGCGCTCAAGGGCCAGCGCTTCACCAAAACCAACCTCAGCTCCGGTCACCACAGCACGTTTGATCCGTCCCACCGCGTTCGATGCTTTATTCGGAGGGCAGAACTGCCGTGCGTACGTCATCACGGCGTCCCAGAATTTCTCGCGTTCGTACACATGATGAACAAGCCCAATTTCCAATGCCTCCTCGAAACTGAACGTGCGGCCCGTGGCCATCATTTCAAAGGCGCGAGCCCGGCCAACAACCCGAGCGAGTCGCTGTGTTCCGCCCGTGCCGGGAAGGACGCCCAAATTGACCTCGGGCAAGCCAATCTTGCCTCCTTCTTTCTTCCCGATACGAATATCGCATGCCAATGCAATCTCGAGCCCGCCACCGACTGTATGACCGTTAAGCGCGGCGATCACGATTTTTGGCGTTTGTTCCAATCGGCACAGCGTTTCATTCGCATGCAAGCAAAAATAATATTTGAATTGTGGATCAGCCTTCGCGAGCATAGGAATACTTGCCCCAGCGGAAAAAAACTTTTCCCCTGCTCCGCGCAGCAGTAAAACATGAACGTTTTCGTCCATGCGCGCCCGTAGAATCACCGCGTCGAACTGGCACATCATTTCGTAGCTGTAGGTGTTCGCCGGGGGGTCGTCCAGCTCGACGATGGCGAGGCCACCATCGACGCAATACTTCACAAGCTGCTTCGTGTCTCTATCCTGTTCCCTTGTCATTCCCTATTCTTTCTCTTCAAAATACCAGTCTCGTTGACTTTATCCGTCAGCAAAACGAACGTCAAGCAGCCCAGTGCAGGTCATTTTCTGCGAGAAATCAGGCTCTGCAGCTAAGAAGTTTGCATCCTGCCAGCCTTACAAACGTCAAATGAAAGGCGGCTCTGGAGGATAGCACAGCGTGCGTTTGTGCTAGGCTTTATTGGTCCCGTACCCATATATGATGCCAAACGGAAAAAGCGTGGAACCCGCGCGGGCTAAGTCCACTGATCCCCAAGCCAGTCTGGCCGATAACGAATCTGTTCTTGTCGCCGCAGCGAGAGCCGGCGATGTAAACGCGTTTGAATCGCTGGTGACGCGCTATGAGCGCAAGATTTTTCGCCTCGCCCAGCACATCACCCAAAACACGGAAGACGCACAGGATGTCACACAAGAAGCGTTTCTGAAGGCATTTGAGCACCTCGCCGAATTCCAGGGCAACTCGCGTTTTTACACCTGGCTCGTGCGTATTGCGGTGAACCAGGCGTTGATGAAGCTGCGCAAGCGCCACAATAAGGACATCTCACTCGACGAGGAAGTTAAAACCGAAGACAGCGTAATGCCGCGCGAGATCGAGGATTGGGGACCTTCACCCGAGGAGCGGTATACCCAGCGAGAGCTGGCAGAGATTCTCGCCCGCGTGATCGGCGAACTCGACCCTCCTTTCCGGACCGTTTTCCAATTGCGCGATATTGACGAACTTTCCACCGAGGAAACTGCGGAAGTTTTGGGCATTTCCATCCCAGCAGTTAAGTCGCGCCTGCTCAGGTCTCGCCTGAAGCTGCGCGAGAAACTGAATCGTTATTTTCAACGAGGTGTGCCCCAATGAACTGTAAAAATGTAGTACGTGAACTTTCCAACTATTTGGATGACGCGCTCGACCAGAATCTAAAACAATCGCTTGAGGTCCATCTCGAGCACTGCGAGGATTGCCACCTGCTGGTTGACACAACCAAGAAAACGATCCAGATTTTCTGCAATTCTGAGCCGCTGCCACTTTCCGAGGATGTTCGCACGCGTCTGCACGACGCACTCTTGAAGCGCTTGCACCGCCCCAAAAATTAAGAAGCCGTCCGCTCCCGCGCCCCCTCGTCTCGCCAGAACGGCACTTCCCGCCCCACCCCTCTCTTCAACGCTAGCTCGTAGACTTTCCCGGCGGTCACGACATCTTCAATCGCAATTCCGCTCGACTTGAATAGCGTGATTTGTTCCCGCGATGCGCGTCCCGTCGTTCGTCCCGCAACTAAATCGGATAGCTCTTTCACAGTTTCCCAGTGGCTCGGTGTTCCTGCAAACGACTGGATCAAATCGCCAGCTTCCATCTCGGCCTGCTCGCGCGAGTCTACGAAAATCACATTCGCGCGGTCAATAGCGGATGCGTCCAGCTCGCGCTTTTGCGGGAAGTTCGCACCGATGGCGTTGATGTGCGCCCCCGGTTGGAGCCACCGGCCTTCAACGACTGGAGTGGAAGATGTCGTCGACGTGATCAAGATGCCAGCTTCACGAACAACAGCTTCTGCGGTTGCCGCTGCTTCCACCCTCACTCCGAGCTTGGCCGTCATTTCGCCTGCAAATCGCTCGCGCCTGCCTGGATCGCGTCCAAACACAAGGATTCGTTCCGCTCCGCGCACCGTGGTCACCGCTTCGAGTTGTGTTCGTGCTTGCAGCCCGGTGCCGATGATGCCAACCGTACGGGAATCCTCGTGCGCAAGGTATTTCGTTGCTACTCCGCTCGCCGCGCCGGTGCGCATCTGGCCAAGAAAGTCTGCTTCGATAAACGCCAGTAGCTCACCGGTCTTCGCACGGAAAAGGGGAATGAGAAATCGCAGCCCATCGCGCGAACTCGTATAGATTTTCAGGCCTTCATACCCACCCGCTCCGTCCGCGGCGGCCATGTAGTGGAGATATGAGAATCCTTCCAAGTGCAGTCGTCGTCGCGGATGAACTTGCGCGGTAGCATCCGCCAGCCTTCGGAACGCTGTTTCGACCGCCTCCAGCGCAATCGACATCGTCAGCAACGATCGAACATCCGTTTCAGTCAAGAGCAAGGGCACGGTCACACCTCTGCGGAACTAGCCGCGTTCAAATGCATCGGTCATTCGGAAATGTTCATCTTAAATCGCAACACGCGCATGTCCGGCTGGTCAAGAACCAGGAGCTCGCCTTTGGGGGTAAATGCGATGTCTGCCGGTGCGGCATTTTGTCCCCATTCCGGATGTCGCGAAAAATCCACGCTCAATTCTTGCTGGCCGTCCAATGTCCAAACGCTCAGCAATCGTTTGGTGAGATCCGATGCCGCTACCAGATTCTGAAACACAGCAAGTCCGCATGCACGGGGCGTGTCGCGTGTGCCCTTCGAGTCACTAAAAGGAAAATCCCAGGAAGCCACGTAATGGCCATTGCCAGATAGCTTGTCGATCTTTTGGCCCGTCGGATCGGCAACATACAAATCGCCGTCCATGCCGAGGCGAATTCGAGATGGTGTCCACGTCTTGGCGGGCATATCCGCCGGTTTACGCCAAGCTTCGAGAGTGCGGCCGCGCGGATTCAGAAGAGCGACCCGTCCCGTTTCAGAATCTGCAAGATAGAAATCGCCGCCCGATTCGATCGCAATGCTCGTCGGATCGTTGAACTCGGGTCGATAACGAAAAAATAGCGTGTGGAAGATTTCTCCTTCGGGTGTGTAAATGTGAATCTGCGCGTGGGAAACGTCTACGAGAAAGATCGCTTGCCCTGAGTCGACGGCAATGTCCCAATCGTTCTGCACTCCCGTAACACCGAATGTCAGCAATGGGTGGCCCATAGCGTCGAATTTCTCAATTTGAGCAGGGTTGCCATCATCCGCGACGTAAACATTTCCCACTGCGTCGACGCTGAATGTCCGTGGATTTTGGAACTGGCCTGGCTCAGTGCCCGGTGTGCCCCATTGTCCAAGATATTGAAAGATTGGGGGCGGAGGACTCTGGGCCGCAGTCTGTGGATGCGAACAGGAAACAGTCGAACAGACAACAGAAATTAATAGAGCAGCCGCGAGAATGCGGATGGATACGTCATGGATCGACACGCTCCTGCCAAGCGTTCTTCGCCGGATTTCCAAAACTCCTTTCAGCGTCTTGATTCCTGGGTCGTGCCGGTGCGATCAATGCGCCGCACGGTCGTCGACCGCATTCTGTATTGGAGCATTTGCACACCATCTGCGCTTCTATTTTGAAAACGAAAATACGCGTCACCGCCAGAGATTCGCGCTGGCGTAACCTGCACGGGCAAATTCCCGCAGATCCCTCCCTCGACAAATGCGGTCTCATAGCGTTGTCGCGAATCGCTCCACGTATAGACGCGCAACAACGTGAAGTCACACGGACGCCCGTCTCCATCGCGTGATCCCGTCACGAGAAATTCCGACTTCACTCCACCTGAGGAATTCGCCACCTTGTTGATTTCATACCAGGAGACGATTTTCATGCTCTCGGAGCTTTGATAGCCCGCGAGCGGGCTCGGCAAATCAGGATCCACAAATCGCCCAAGCACCCAACCGGAAACCTCGCCCACATTTCTCAGTTGTGCGCGAACCAGCCACCAATCCTCTGCATTCTCGTTCTGCCCCGCGCCGCTCTCAGCGGACTTTGCGCCGTCATGCGGCACAACCTTCCTCTCCAAGAGCAATACGGGAGTCTGAGCGAGCGCTTCGGCAATTACCGGTTCGTGACGGCCGGCGCGTGTGTGTAAATTGCTTGGCACGCGAGTGAAACCGCGGGCTTGAATGGGCATCACTTTCGTCATTTCACTCAGCTGAGATTCTTCGTGCCACACCGATGCATCCAGCAAAGAATCTGCCGAAACCCAACCCCGAATCTTCGTCGTTGTCTCAATCAGCTCCATGTTCCCATTGCGCTGGGCGATTTGTACCGGCTGCCCGTAGGCCAGCGTCGTAATCGGTGTTCGGACTTCCGCGGTGCTATTCCAGACCGTTACGCCCTGCGACCCGGCATAGGCTTCGGCCATAGGCAGCGGCCGATGCATCCGGTACACACGAATGCTCACCGCAATGAGCGATCCTACAACCAACGCGACCACAAAAATTCTTCTCATCAGGGCCGGTCTCCAAATGTTATTCCGATACCACGAGCCGTGCGAATCACATCGCTATCAGGGTCGACGATTTTCAGCGCACCAATAGCTTCTTCCAGCAGCACGGAGCGGATTTTCCCCGCTTGTAAACAAACCATCCGTCCGAATTCGCCTCGCGCAACCAAGTCCACTGCATGCACGCCAAACCGCGAGGCCAGAATGCGATCAAAAGGACTCGGCGAGCCGCCGCGTTGAACGTGCCCCAACACGGTCACACGCACCTCCCTATGAAGATATTCTCGTATGGCATATCCGATTGCGTTACCAACCTGTCCTGCCGCCGATTTTGGAAACGGCTTCCCGAACGCATCGCGCTCAGGAAGTATGGCGCCTTCCGCAACTACCACAATGCAAAATGACCGGCCTGCTTCTTCTCTGCGCCGAATCGCTTCGCATACGGTCTCGATTGTAAATGGTATCTCTGGAATCAGAATCGCGTCGGCGCCTCCGGCAATTCCCGAGTGTAGAGCTATCCAACCCGTCTGGCGTCCCATGACTTCAACCACCATCACCCGATGATGACTTTCCGCAGTCGTGTGCAGGCGATCGATCGCGTCGGTTGCAACGTGCAACGCCGTATCAAAACCAAACGTGACCTCCGTGGCGCGGATATCATTGTCAATCGTCTTGGGGACCCCCACCACTTTCATCCCGAGTTTCTCAAATTCATGAGCAATGTGCAGCGTCCCGTCACCGCCGATGACAATCATCGCCTCGATACCCATTTTGGACATATTTCCCATGCAACGCGCGGAAAAATCCGAGGTGAGTGTGACGCCGTCGGTCTCGGTGGGAAAAGCGAAGGGATTCCCACGATTTGTTGTGCCTAGGATAGTCCCGCCGCGCGGCAGAATGCCTCGGATCTTATCGAGGGTCAGGTCGAAGGACTGTTCCGGCCAAATCAGCCCATTGAAGCCGTTTGTAATGCCAATCAAGCGCCAGTTATAGCCGCGGATGGCCGTGCACGCAACCGCACGGATGACGGCATTCAATCCTGGCGCGTCGCCGCCACCATTGCAGACCCCAATAATCCGCTGGGCGGAGGACAATTCATCTGCCTCATGAACCACAAAGCTTGATTGTACATCAATGTATAAGATGCTGCAGACTGCCGAACCGGCTGCGCCTTGGAACTGGCCAGGTTTCTGCTAAAATGCCACCGCTTGGGGGAGTGACTGCACAAATGAGGTATAGCCTCCAGCTAGGAGGGTGACGATGCATAATCTCGAAAGATTAAAGCCGCTTGCGCTTCTAATCCTTCGCGTCGGGCTCGGGGTTATTTTCATCTACCATGGCTGGCCCAAACTCATCACGCATACCCATGAGACATTGCAAGCCTTCCCACACATGGGCTTTCCTTCCTACTTCGCTTACATATCGGGAATAGTGGAGCTATTCGGTGGGATTCTCTTGATTGCGGGTCTATTCACGCGAATCGCCGCTCTCCTGATTGCTGGCGAAATGGCCATTGCCATCCTCAAGGTGCATCTGCCGCAGGGCGGCATCATGGCGGTGGGCAACTATCAATTCCCGCTGGCCTGCGCGGTCGGTGCATTCGCTCTCGTAGCCGTGGGAGCAGGTGCAATTTCTCTGGATCGGGCAATTTTTAAGGATAAGGCCTAGGGGCGGGCCCTATGCAACAAAGCGCAGCGACGCGTCCCAGCCTAGGCACGGGGTGTCTGCGATGCGTCGGGAGACGGCGCAGGAGCGCCAGATTGAACGAACACGGGCCCCAACGGCATAATTAACCACGCGGCCAGATACACGAGCAACCCCGGCACGATTCCCGTGAATATGGTGACGAGCGCCCAAACGAGCCGTACAATCGTCGAATCCGTGTCGAAATATTCGCCCAATCCGCCACACACTCCTGCGACTTTGGAATCGATAGCGGAACGGTGCAGCCGCCGCGGCGGCGCACCAACCTCTGCCGCGCGGGCCTGCCGCGTGCCGCAGTAATAGCAATAGCTTGAGTAATCCGCGATTTCTCTCTGACATTTAGGACAAATCATCGTCGCCTCCACATGTTCCTTCCTCAGCCTCTGTAATTCAGATACGACTTGGCTGCTAAAAAGGTTTCATGCGAGCGCCGCAGAATCAGAACGCTATCAGCTCACGCACTGCCCTAACGATATCCTCCGTCTGCGGCAAAATCTTATCTTCGAGCTTCGGCTGATAGGCACAGAATGTGTCTGTCGCTGCCACGCGGCGAACTGGTGCATCCAGCTCCTCGAATAACTCGTCGGCAATGCGCGCTGCGATTTCCGCTCCGTAACCCCATGAAAGCGTATCTTCGTAGGCAACGATCACTCGATTTGTCTTCCGCACCGACCGGGCGATTGCTTCCCAATCGTAAGGGCTCAACGTCCGCAGGTCGATGATCTCGACATCCGTGCCCTGCCGAGCCAGCTCCGCGGCGGCCACTTCAGCGCGATGAACCACTGCTCCGTAAGTGATGATGCTCACGTCCTTGCCTTCGCGAACCATGCGCGCTTTGCCAAATGGAATCGTGAAATCCGCGCCCGGATACGGCTCGCGATTGTATGGTTGCCGATAGAGATGCTTATGTTCGAGAAACATCACCGGATCATCGCATCGGATCGAGGTCCGCAGCAGTCCGCAGAGGTCCAGCGCCGTCGAAGGCATCACAACCCGCAGGCCGGGCTGATGCGTGAACATCACTTCCCCGGATTGGCTGTGATAGATCGCTCCGCCGGTTAAATATCCACCAATCGCCACGCGTATCACCGCTGGCGATTTGAAATTCCCCCCCGAACGCCACCTTGTCGTCGCCAGCTCGTTGCGAATTTGCATCATTGCAGGCCAGATGTAGTCAAAAAACTGAATTTCCACCACAGGCTTCATTCCGCGCGTGGACATTCCGATAGCGCGTCCAACAATGTTCGCTTCCGCGAGCGGCGAATTGAAGACACGCTCTCCGCCGTATTTGCGCTGAAGTCCAGCCGTCGCTTTGAATACTCCGCCTTTGCCCTTGACCTTATTTAGGTTTTCTTCATGGCTGCAATCGGCCACATCTTCGCCGAAAACAACGATACGTTCATCGCGCCCCATCTCATCCATTAGCGTCGCCGATACCATCTCCACCATCGTCAACGCCGAACCAGCATTCGCCGGCTTTGTCGCAAAGGCTTCGCTCTTGGGATCTATATCTGGCGAGTACACGAAATCGTAAATCGAATCCGCCGACGGAATCTCTGCCGCAAGAGCGCGATCCGTGGCCTCGAGAATTTCTTTCTCCACACCCGCTTCCAGCGCCTCCAGGTCTTGCTCGTCCAAAACTCCTTCGCGCACCAGAAACAAACCGAATTTCGGTATCGGATCGCGATGCGCCTCCATCTCCCGCTCTTCCGCCGTCTTGTAGAGTTTTTCGTCGTCAGATAAGGAATGCGAATAAGGGCGCGTCACGTGAGCGTGGAGCAGCGCCGGCCCGCGCCGCTCGCGACAATGCGTTGCCGCGCGCTGTGCCGCGGCATAGCTTTCCAGTGGGTCCGTGCCATCGTAATCTTCAATGTGTAAATTCGGATGATTCGACAGCAGCCGCGATACGCTTCCTCCCGGATGCTGCACTTCCGAAGGCACCGAAATCGCGTAGCCATTGTTTTCTACTAGGAAAATGACGGGCAACTTTCGAAGGCACGCTGTATTAATCGCCTCCCAAAATTCTCCTTCGCTCGTCGCACCTTCGCCGCCGGAAACACAAACAACTTCGTCGCGATAATGGCGCACCGCATTTCCGAGCGGCGCAGCCTCCGCCTGTTTCAGCGATTTTGGAAACTGGTCGTAATAAAGGGATGCTTCCGCCGCTCCAACTGCTTGTAACCATTGCGTCCCCGTAGGAGAAGACCTGGAAACGATGTTGTGCGCTTGGTGGCCCCAGTGCGATGGCATCTGCCGCCCACCCGACGCCGGATCGTCTTTCGCACCTACTCCTTCGAGCAGCATTTCGTATGCCGTCACTCCTAGCATCAGGCAGAGCGCACGGTCGCGGTAGTAGAGATAGAACCAGTCGTAGCCCGGTTTAAGAACGAGTCCGGCGGCAGCCGTAGCTGCTTCGTGCCCCGCGCCGCTGATCTGAAAATAGATCTTGTTCTGGCGTTTGAGCTGAATCTCGCGGTCATCGAGCCGCCGTGACAAAAACATTGTACGGTACAAGCGAATCAAGGCATCGCGGTCGAGTCCGTGATACTTGGCGGCGTCAAATTTTGCTGTTCTTGTCTTTGTCTGCAGGGCCATCAGTTTCCTTTCGCATCGTACTGGTGGGTGGCACGACAATTATAGCAGAGCGAATTTCCGTCCAGCCTATGCCAAAGATTCGTATAAGTTGTTCGTCTTCTCGAAGCCGTCCTCATTCGCCCTAACGATTTCGGACTCGGCAGATTTAAAGGGCTCTTCGCTCGGAATCCGTTTGATCCACGTTTGGAACAAATGCTTTTCGTGATTCGAAAAGTCGAGGCGCACGAATAGGCGCACACGTGTATCGGCGCTGGATTCATTGACTTTGGTCCTTGCATCCTTCGCGGAATCAGAGGATGTTCTTTCGAATTTGAATTGCAGCTTGTTACCGAGTCGAAATCCCTGTTTCCATCCGTCAATGCGGTGCCGCGCCTGCTGTGCCGCTTCTTCGTTCTTCCTAAAGTCGAAAACCAGAAGAGCTTGCGCCATACCGCCATTCTATAGCGTCATGCTGTTTCGAGCCACTGTGATTCGCTTCCAGTCGCCCGGCCTATGTTCGCTCAACGACTTCCGCCATTTCATCCAGCATCGTGAGCAGCTTCGCGAACTCATTCTCAAGATGCTTTACCGCTTCTTCCGCCAGAAATCCATAGCCGCGCAACTTTTTTGGATCTGACTCCTCCAAATTGATGATAGCGCTCGACACCAGCGCGCGAATCCTCCGCCTCCGCGAATTCGTCGCCAGGTCCAATTCGATCTCCGAGGTGATCCGCCGAATTTCCGAGCGCACCGCCTCGCTCATTCGCCGCAGCGTTTTGCCTTGTTCCGTCGAAAGATCGTCGCTCACCATCCGCATCACGCCCGTCGTTTCGTCGAGCGTAGCTTCGACCTCATCGCACGTTGCTTCAATGCCGCGTAGCAATACAGATACAACTCGCTTGTGGTTTTCGCTGAGCTTTAGTTTCTCACTCATATTCCGAGCCCGCCGTCTTTCCCTAACTCGGCTCTAATGCTTGGCGCTTCGGTAGAGGATCACGCGCACCTTTTCAAGCGTGATCAGGCCGCCCTCAACCATTTCGTCGAGTTGGGGCAGAATCTGTTCGATGCGTTCCGTGTATTCCACGATTTCGATAACCATCGGCAAGTCCTGCGAGAGCCTCAAGATCTTGTCAGTGTGGTACACGCTTGAACTTCCATAGCCGCCGACTCCCCGCAGCACTGTCACGCCGGAAAACTTTTCTCGCCTCAGCATTTCGACAATCGCTTGATAGAGAGGTTTCCCATGCCAGTGGTCCGATTCCCCGATGTGAATCCGCATCAATGTGCGTTCGCCTTCGAACTTTTCGTGTGTCATGGCAGTCTCCTATAGCGCATCGCCAAGCCGCATTCCTGCGAGCATGAACACCAATCCCACAAGCACGCTTGCCAAGATGTAAAGCAGCGCTCTTGTCCATTCTCCATCTTCAAGCAGGCGGACGCTTTCCCAGCCGAACGTCGAAAACGTCGTGAAAGCCCCAAAGAATCCGACCGTGATTCCGATGCGCCAGTCTGGTGAAATCGAGACGTGGTTTAACGCAAACTTCCCCACAAGGCCCAACAAGAAACATCCCGAAAGATTCACGCACAGCGTCCCAAAAGGAAAGCCGGATCCTGTTCGCTCCTGGATCAAGCCCTCCAAACCGTAGCGCGCCAGCGTCCCCGCGATTCCAAACCCTGCCAGCAACAAGATCCGCACTTTTGCTCCGATTCTGCGCCACTGGCGCTCAACAAAAAACTCCTGGTCGCCTCGTGGCAGCCAGGAGTCATCAGCCCTTTCGGACGGTTACGGCGAACTCCATCGCCGTTCATTTAGGATTACAACGCCATTGTACGCGTTCCTCTCCGTCGGCAAAAGGGTCCATTTCGTATGTATCTCAGACCGAAATCCAAAATTCCAATTGCGCCGCTTGCTCCTCAGTGTTAGCCTTAGCGAACAAAAGGCGAAGGAGAAAGAGATTGGCACAATCGCTGGCAGTCCGTACCCGCGCCTCCCTCGACGTCATCCATGAGGCCCTACGCGAGATTGCGGCGCGCGACCGCACCGGGGAGGTCCTGACTGTCGTTCAGCGCATCCCTGCGCGCGAAGCTCAGCTTGCTCCAATGCCTTCGTGGGTTGCCCCAGACTTGGCTGCCGTTTATCGTGCCAAGGGCGTTGAGCAGCTTTACACGCATCAAGCCTCAGCCATCGAACGCGTCCACGGCGGGGAAAATATGGTCGTCGTTACGCCGACCGCCTCCGGCAAAACACTCTGTTACAACCTGCCTGTGCTCAACGCCATCCTTGAAAGCTCCGACACCCGCGCGCTCTACCTCTTTCCCACAAAAGCTCTTGCTCAAGACCAGCTCGCCGAATTGCACGATCTAGCAACGCGCCTCAATGATCGCTTCGGCGTATTCACTTATGACGGCGACACGCCCGGCGACGCTCGCAAAGCCATTCGCGAGCGGGGCCACATTGTTCTCACCAATCCCGACATGCTGCACACAGGAATCCTCCCACATCACACCAAGTGGATGCGCCTCTTTGAAAATCTTCGCTATATCGTCCTCGACGAACTCCACACCTATCGCGGCGTTTTTGGCAGCCATCTCGCCAATGTTCTTCGCCGCCTCCGCCGCGTCGCGCGATTCTACGGCTCCAATCCCACTTTCATCTGTTGCTCCGCCACAATCGCAAATCCCGGAGAATTGGCTTCTCGCCTCATCGAGGATCGCGTCGAAGTCGTGGACGAGAATGGCGCGCCCTCCGCCGAGAAAGTATTCGTCTTCTATAATCCGCCTGTCATCAATCGTAATCTTGGCATCCGCCGCAGCTATCTGAACGAAGCCACGCGCGTCGCCAAGGAATTGCTGGCCCGCAATCTTCAGACCATTGTTTTCGCTAATAGCCGCCTGCACACGGAAGTCATGCTCACGTATCTCCGCCAGGCTTTTCCTGCCTCGCCCGGCCATTCGGAACCGATTCGCGGCTATCGCGGTGGGTATTTGCCCGGCGAACGCCGCGACATCGAACGCGGTCTCCGCGACGGCAAAATTCGTGGCGTCGTCTCCACGAACGCACTCGAATTCGGCATCGACATCGGCTCGCTCGACGCTACGGTCCTCGCTGGCTATCCCGGTTCCATCGCTTCCACGTGGCAGCGTGCTGGCCGTGCTGGCCGCCGCAGCGGCACGTCATGCGCCGTGATGGTCGCTTCGTCCTCGCCGCTCGATCAATTCATCGTCCAGCATCCCGAGTATTTCTTCGGGCGTTCGCCTGAGCATGCTTACGTTCAGCCCGACAATCTGGAAATCCTCGTCAATCACTTGAAGTGCGCCGCCTTCGAATTGCCTCTCGATCCCGCAGAACGTTTCGGCGACGTGGATCTGCCCGCGCTCTGCGACCGCCTCGCCGAGGCTGGATTTCTTCACAAGAGCGGCGGCAACTTTCACTGGACTCAGGAAGCGTATCCCGCCGACGCTGTCAGCCTGCGTTCTGTCACTTCCGACAATTTCGTGATTATCGATATCACCGGCGACGAGCGCGATGAATCCACTGGGCCCGAAGTGATTGGCGAAGTCGATTTTGCGAGCGCTCTGACGACCGTGCATCCCAAGGCCATCTATATCCACGAAGGCCAGCAATTTCATGTCGAGCGCCTCGACTTCGCCGAACGCAAAGCCTACGTCAAGCGCGTCAATGTTGACTACTTCACTGACGCCATTCGCTACACGCAGGTTCGCGTCCTCGAAATCGCTGGCTCGCACTCATCCGCTGGCTCATCTGAGCGCGCACATGGTGACGTTCTCGTTCGCTCACAAGTTGTCGGCTTCAAGAAAGTCAAATTCTTCACCAACGAAAATGTCGGCGCCGGAAAACTCGAATTGCCCGAAAACGAAATGCACACGACTGCATTTTGGCTCACCCTTCATCACGAGCTCGTCGCCTCGCTTCCCTTCTCCGTTTCCGACCGCCAGGGCGGCATGTTCGGCTTGCTCCATGCTCTCGAATCGGTCGCCACTCTGCTCCTGATGTGCGACCGGCGCGATCTTGGCACCGCCATCGGTGAGCGTCCGCCAAATCCCGGAGTCGAAACCGAATGGGAGCACGTCCCCGAAGCGGCCGTGGATCCCGTGGAGACCAAGGAATTTTTCGAGCCCAATCTTTATCTTTACGACGCTTATCCCGGTGGCATCGGCTTCAGCGGGCCGCTTTATCGCATTTCGAGCCTTCTGCTCCATCGCACGCATGAACTTATATCCGCGTGCCCTTGCGAGAAGGGCTGCCCGTCGTGTGTCGGCCCGCTTGGCGAGCGTCACGAACGCGCAAAAGAAGCGGCACTCGAAATTCTTCGCCGCTTGGACGGTTAAGCTCCGGTCAAAATGGCCACTGCGCCCAAAGACAAATTCGCAAGTCTAAAGGCTCTCCGGCCGGCAAATCGTCCTGCGTCTGCGTCGACAGCCGAACTCTCTGTTCAAACAGTTGAACGATGCGATTCTCTCGCTGAGCTTCTCGGCGCGACGCCGCAGCGCAATCGCTTCGGCGAGCATCTTTCCATCCGTCGCTGGTATTCCGATCCGTCCTCAATGGACCCGGACTTGGAATCACTTCGTTTGCTCTCGCCAGCTGCTCCTTCCGAGGCTCTCGACCCTCAGCGCTGGTTGTTCCTCGATACGGAAACCACCGGCCTATCCGGAGGCTCGGGCACTTACGCATTCCTGGTCGGTATCGCCTGGTGGGACGCCGCCGGTCTCGAAGTCGAGCAATTTTTCATGCGCGACCACAGCGAAGAGCATTCGGTTCTCTTCGAACTTCGCACGCGCATGCGCGAGCGTCCGATTCTTGTGACTTTCAACGGCAAATCCTTCGACTGGCCTTTGCTCGAGACTCGCTTCCGCATGACGCGCTCCATACCGCCGCATCTTCCTCTCGCGCATATTGACCTCCTTCATCCTGCGCGCCAGCTTTGGCGCCTGCGCGTCGGCAATGCGCGGCTCTCGCAGCTCGAGGAGCATGTCCTGGGCTGGCGCCGCGAAGGAGATGTATTTTCGGAATTGATTCCGCAGATTTACTTCGATTTCTTGCGTACCGGCGCCGCAGCGCCGCTCGTCCCTGTGATCCGTCATAATCAGATGGACCTTCGCGGCCTTGCCGCGCTCACGCGAAAAGCATTCTCTCTGCTGGCTTCGCCGGAATCGGAAGAGTCGGACGCGTTTGAACTTTACGGTGTCTCTCGCATCCTCAACCGCCGCGGCCATCGCGCACGCGCGCGTCAGCTTTACGACCGCACTCTCGATGCCGGTTTGCCCCCGGAACTTGAGACTTTAGCGCGAGGACAGCTCGCGCGCTTGGCGAAGCTCGATCGCGACTATCCTGCTGCTATGCGACTGTGGGAGGAATTACGCCTTAGGAAAAATGTCGGCATCGTGGAAAAAACAGAAGCCTGCATTGAGTTGGCGATTCACTTTGAACACCGCGCCCACGACCCTCTTCGAGCCGCCGAAATCATGCGCGATGCTCTGGCCCAGCTCTCAAGTCCCGCAAAGCAGAGCGGTGCTGCCACCGTACGATGCCGCAAACTCCGCGCTCGCGTCCAGCACCGCCTCGACCGGCTCGCTCGTAAGTGCCTTCAGCCAAGAATCGACGCAGCGCTCTCAGCGCCTTCCGCCCGCCAGCGATGAACCCCCTCCGCTCCGCCGATTTGTTGTATTTCTCTGAGCGTTCTCCGCCGGCCAGCTAAGCTCCCGGACGATTCGATCATCAACAGATCGCTCCGCTCCTTCGACGCTCAAGCATTCATCTTTCACACACCGAAGATACACATCGCCCGCCGCCATAAATTCCGGTCCTGCATTGTCCGGTTTTTGAATTCCGTGTTTCTTCTCTAGCGCGTCGCGATACGCACCGAAAAAAGCGCCCGTGTCTTTCGCATTGTCGATTGCCAGCAAGACAACGAGAATCGTCTGTTTCGTGTCTTTGTTTTCGAACACCGCATAGCGATCGCCATCCCACATGGGCGCGAATTCATCGGCGTCGCCCGGCCCGATGAACTGCTTCAAAATTTCACCAAGAGCAAACTCTCCAACGACATTCTCATCCAGCTTCTCGTATCCGTCTGGCAGATCCCGCTTCAAACGCGGCAATGTGATTTTCCTGGGCTTTATCTCATCAAAATAGAGCTTCGGATGCAAAATCTGTTGCGTGGAGACCGGCGGATTCTCAAACACTTTTTTGAAATCCGCCCATCCTGATGTGGATTTCAGCACCGCCTGGCTGAACTCGGCTCCTTGCAAGTAGGGAAAAAGCAATTCGTCGCGAATGAATGGCGGCGCTTTCGCTAGATTCGGATCCGTGTCCATATCTGCCGCAAGGCCCGATTCAATGAACGGAGCGATGTCCGGAATCTGCCGCACGCTGGTGTGCAGATCGCTCAGCGAATAATCCATCATCGAAGCGACTGCGGAACCCTCGATGACCGCCTCGCGGGCCAGCGACGCATCATCATTGGCCTCCGCGCCTTTCTGCCACTTTTTCAAATGAAAGTACTCATCGTCCAGCGCATGCGTCAGCTCATGCGCCATCACTGGCTTTTGCTCTACGGGATCGATCCAGTCCGCGATATAGAATTCCTTCTTGTCCGGATCGTACAGGCCGGCGACCTGATCCGTAAGCAGGCTCAGCAAGAAGGCATCCAGCGGGAAACCTTTGGGGATTAAGCCAAAGGCTTCGAGAGTGCGCTGGTCGGCGTAATGTTTTTTTGCTGATTCGTCCTTCTTGTCCTGGGCGACGAGATACTCGCGGATTTCCGCCTTGGTGCGAATGCTCTCCTTGACTGGCGTCTTGACCGGCAATGCGAGGATTTTGCTCATCACCTGCAGCACTTCGTCCGCGGCCGCAAAGAAATCCGTATTCGACCGAGCATCGGAATTCGCAGGCCGCCGTAGCGTCGCTATTTTGTCCTGCGCCCAAGCCATATTCGCCGCGATGAATACAACGGTAAAAAGACTCGCGTACTTTCGAATGTCCATGGCGCCTCGTCCCCGATTGGATGTTTCTCGAGTCTGAATCGTTTCCTCTGCCTCGGTCCTATTTCATATGCCGGCGTGCAATATGAAAACGAGCCGCGCTGCCCGAACAGACGGCCCTTCCATGGACGGAAATTGTTTTGTTCCGATTTCTGAACACCTTTATCTCTCTGCTATAATCGCCCGCTCAATCGAACAATTCCCGGAGTTGCGCGGTGATGTTTCCTGGAACGTGCCTGCGTCAAGTGAGGGAGCGGCTCGGCTTGACGTATCGAGACGTTGAGCACGCAAGCTATGAACTTGCAAACCGACACGGTCGTCCCGAGTTCATTTTGCACATCAGCCGCTTGGCCGACTTCGAAAATGCCGGGACGATCCCAAGCCTTCACAAACTCTACAGCCTCTGTGCAATTTATCACCTTGATCCGGACGAGGTTTGCAAGTGGTACGGCGTCCCGCTGAGCGATACCTTCGGCAGTCAACATTCATCTCTCGCACCGCGCACTCATCTAGCTGCTTCGCCTCGCATCGTTCGATTGCCGATTCGTTTTGATCCGGCTTTTGATCCGCGCCGCACAACCTATCTGACGCGCATGGTTGAGGACTGGGGGCATTTCGAGGCTGCAGCCCTGGCAAATCCCAACGGTTACAATTATGGTTATGTCGGACAGGATGATCATTGGATGGAACCGCTTCTCCGCCCCGGCGCCCTCGTTCTCATCGACCCGAATCGTCAAAAAGTCTCCGCAGGGATTTGGCGTAACGAAGCAGAAAGGCCTATCTACCTTGTGGATATTCGCGATGGTTACCGATGTTGCTGGTGTCTTCTCGAAGGGAATCGCCTGGTCCTGCAACCGCATCCTCTGTCTTCATGCGCGCCGCAAAACTATCGCTTCCCGGATGACGCTGAAGTTGTCGGCCAGGTTGTGGCCGTTTCGATGCGCCTTATTTCTCCTTAGCCTCGCCATTCGCGATCAGCGCAAGCAACGCGCTCTGGTTGGAACAAAACAGATCTCTCAAATAGCCCGGGACGCCCGACGGAATCAGCAAGCGGTAGAACTCGTGCTCCTGCCAGCGCGCGGCGATTTCTTTCACCGGTTCTCCAAACCCTTCCAGGCAATTCCGAAGCTCGCCTGACTGTCGTTCCAGCGAAGTCTCGAGATTTTTCTCGAACAGTTCTTCGTGGCACACACCGAGGGCTTGGTTAACCGACCCCTCGGAATAGATTTTCTCCAAACCTTCGTGCCGGTATCGCCCTGTCGCCAAATCGCGCAGCGTTGCCACGTGCAGAAGACGCCCGAAGTCTCCTGGAATCGCCGCAAGCGTCGTTGCCGCGAAGTCTTCGATAACTCGCCGGTTTTGTCGAAATTCGTCCAGTGTTAGCTCTCCTGCCCCTGTTCCGTGTTCAGAACATTTCTGCTTCTGTTTGTGACCCCTGACCCCATCTCTCTGAAACTCATGCCCGGAGGTGGTCAATCATGAAACGGATCGCTGATGTGCTTTTTGTCTGTGCGTTACTTCTGGTGATGGTAGTCCCCATAGTTTCCGCCGTCAACTTGCAGTCATCTCGCACAGTGATACATCCCGTTACTTGGGCTGATGGTAGCGCACCAGTGCCCCCAACGGGTCTGCCGGGTCAATCCCTCTGTGTCGGCCTTTAAGCTGAGCATGCGCGCTCGGATGCCTTTTGGTAGACGTTACCGATATCGAAATGGTATATTGCCGTCCTGGCGCGCATGGGTCTTTCACTTTCCGCATCGATTCACTGGGCCGCAGGCGTCGCGGTCGAAGCAGTCCTTTTTGTCTTGGCGCTCCGTCGCGGCCTTTTTCGCCGCCTCCCATTTCTCACCCTCTATCTCGGCTTGTTGCTTGCCAACGAAGCTGTCATGTGGCTGACGTATCGCTTGACTGGAATTAATTCAGCGACCTCCGCCAACGTTTACTGGATCATCCAAGCGACTTTGATCATCGCCCGTGCCGTGGCTGTCTATGATATTTGCCGCGCGATTTTGTCTCCTTATAGAGGCATTTGGAAGTTTTGTCGTCTGTTTCTAACAGGCTTGGGCGTCGCTCTCACAATTGCCGCGGCTGCTTCCACAAGAAGTCATCTGCAGCACGTTATCGTCGCCAAGGTTTTTACCGCTGAGCGCGGATTGGAATTAATGATTCTCAGCATTTTGATTTCCGGCCTCATTTTCTGCCGGTATTATGGCGTCAAGGTCGATCATTACCTTACGTGGCTGATGTTCGGTTTCGGTTTTTATTCTGCTGTTCAGGTCGCCAACGATACGTTCCTGAGAACTCCGATTTCCTGGCACCGCTTCACACTCTGGCAGGATTTGCGTCTCGTTTCTTTCAACATCGCTACTCTTCTTTGGTGCGTGGCCCTGCTTAGGCCCCTCCCCGAAGTAAGCCCTTCGCCGGCGCTCATGAAACCGGACAAATATGAGACGATTGCTCCCCAAATGTCTGCCAGACTTAGGCAGCTTAATTCTGCGTTACTGGGCTTGTGGAAATGACGCTGCTCACCGCCATTTTGCTCTCTCTTGCCGTTCTCATTTTTCTCGTCTGGCTTCTCTTTCCTCCGCGCGTTGCCTCATCGACCGCCACAGTCGAAGCGCTTGAGATCGAGAAGCTATTGCCGCTGCATTCCCGTCACTTCCCACAAATCAGTCAGATCCTATGCAACGAAGACCGGGAGTTCATGTCTCGCCACTCTCCAAAGTCCATCGAGACGCCGTGGCGCAGGCAGCGACGCAAGATTCTGCGCCAGTATCTCAATAGTCTGGCCGAGGATTTTACGCGCCTCGAACGCCTTGCTCGCCTGGCCTCAGCTCTTTCGCCGGAACTAAACAAGGCTCATCAATGGGAGTGGTTGCGTCTTGGCCTTCAGTTTCGCGTCATGTATCGCATGCTCGCCATTCGCATTGCGTTTGATAGCGTCACTCCGAAACAGCTTGTCCGGATAACCAATCTCATCTCAGGTCTTTCGGGCGAACTGGAAACTCGCATGTCTCAGATTGCCGGAATTATGCCTTCTCGCCTCGGCCCGAATCCCAGCAATTGAAAAAGGACTTTCGGCCGATAATTTTTCAAGTCCCCGCGCCATTTATTCCAACGTAACTTCTACGCTCAATCACAAGAGAATCGCGCCTGCTGCGCCTCTTTTCGCCGCTATAATGCTCGAGTCGGGGAGATGCGCCTTGGCCGGGGAAAAAATTCTCGTTTGCGACGACGAAGAAGCGATTCGTGAAGTTGTCTCGACGCTACTTGAGGCTCAGGGGTATCACTGCACGACTGTCTCCGATGGCTTTCAGGCAATCCAGAAAATCAACAAAGACTCCCATGACCTGGTGCTCAGCGATATCGTTATGCCGCAAATGGACGGCATGCGTCTCCTGCGCCAGGTTCGCACCCAGGATGTCGACGTTCCGGTCATCATGGTCACAGCCATGCACGATATTTCCATCGCTCTGGAGGCGATCCGCGCCGGCGCTTATGACTACATTCTAAAGCCCTTCGAAAAGGATCAGCTCTATCACAGCGTTAATCGCGCTCTCGAACACCGCCGCCTGGTTCTCGAAAACCGCTCCTACCAACATAACCTCGAACAGCTAGTCGCCGAACGCACCCAGCAGCTTTCCTTGACTCTCCGCGACCTCGAGCAATCGTACGACTACACTCTCGAAGCGCTCGGCGGCGCTCTTGACGCCAAGGACGCGGAAACCGAAGGCCATTGTCAGCGCGTTACCGCCATTACAATTCTGATCGCCAGGATCATGAAAGTCGACCGCAACGAACTGCGCCAAATCGCACGCGGCGCTTTTCTCCACGACATTGGCAAAATGGGCATTCCCGACCAGGTGCTTCGCAAGCCCGGCCCTCTGTCCGAAGAAGAGCGTCAGATCATGAAGCGGCACTGCGAAATCGGGTACACAGTGCTCAAGAGGATTCCCTTCTTGAAAGATCCTGCGCAGATCGTCTTGGCCCATCAGGAGTTTTATGACGGCACCGGCTATCCGCGCGGCCTAAAGGGCGACGAAATTCCCTTGGGAGCAAGAATTTTCGCGGTCGCGGACACTCTCGATGCCATGACGTCCGATCGTCCGTATCGAAAGGCTCTGCCCTTGTGCGCCGCTCGCGCGGAAATCGTCAAGTTCTCCGGCACGCAATTTGATCCGCGCGTCGTCGAAGCTTTCCTGTCCAAGCCGGACGAATATTGGGCCGAAATCCGCAAGAGCATCGGCGACCCGTTCAATTTCCTCCAGTCCGAAGACGAGTGATTTCATTCGCGAGATTATCTATGCTGCCTTCTGGTATGATACCTTCCGTTCGCAAGGGATCTTAAATTCAAGGAGACGGCGCATGAAACGTATCGTTACGATGGCCCTGCCTCTGCTCCTGGCGCTTTCCGCGCTCGCGTTTGGACCGCCCGCGCAAGCTCAGGACCAAGCCACCATCACGACAACGAATCTGAAAGTCGGCGACCTTGCTCCCGATTTCACGCTGCCGAGCGACCAGCATTCCACAGTTTCGCTCAGCAGTTTTCGGGGCAAGAAGAATGTCATCCTCGCCTTTTACGTTCTCGCGTTCACCGGCGGTTGAAAACAGGAACTTGAGGCCTATCAGTCTGATTTGGCCAAGATTGAAGCAAGCGATTCGGTGGTTTTCGGCATCAGCATCGATAGCCCGCCAGCCAATGGCGCCTTCGCGAAGGAAATCGGCGTCACATTTCCGCTCTTAAGCGACATGAATCGCAAAGCGCTCGCGGCGTACGGCATTGTTCACTCCTACGACATGGCCGGCGACAAAGTCGAATTCGCTCGCCGCACCACGTTCGTCGTCGGCAAGGACGGCAGGATCAAGCACATTGATTTTGATTCTACCGCCATCGATCCGAACAACGCTGTGACCATTTGCACGGATCTTCACCGGAAGCAGGGCTCATAGTTCGCCTCCGTTGCGCGAGGGCGGCCGCCGGTCGCTCTCGCGCAGCTTCGTTTTCCGCTCGAAAGCCCGCAAAAATTCCGCCCGCATAGGTACACCCGTGCTGCTCTGACGTACAATCCCATTCTTTTCGGAAATAACTCAGCTCAGCGGAAGGACGATTTCACCGGCGTTATGCCGTTCAAAAGACGCCTCCGAAACCTTTGCTTCAGACCCAAAATGCACGTTTCGCCGCCGGTAAAGCATCCCGTAAAAAAAAGCGAAAATTACCATCGGAGGAATCAGCAGGATCAAAATCCCGTGTCGCAGCGCGGCCTCGGCCTGCGGGCCGGACGCCGCCGCGTCGTTATAGCAGAGCGCGCAGCCCTGCGCGAAAGTCGAAGTCGCGCCGAGCAAAATACCCGCCACCGCCGCGCCCGCCGCGATCAGTTTCCCAGCCATCTTTCGCCAATTCATAGATTCGCCTTTGTCATCCTACATCCGCCGTGCCTGTTCTTGGAAGCGCGACGCTTAGTGCCCCAATCCGCTCAGTTGCGCAATCCGCAGGCTATCCGGAAACACAAAGATCAAAATCATCGTCAGGCAAAAAACCAGCGAGGGAACGATGATCAGGAATAGCCCAATCTTCTCGAATCGCAAGTGCATGAAGTACGCTACAATCAGCGCCGCTTTGATCAGCGAAAGCCCGATCAGCAGCGTCAGCATGAGGCGGGGTTGCAGTTGCAAATACGCCAGGAAAGTTTCAACCCCCGTCAGAATCAATAGCCAGAACCATACCCACATGAACAGTTTCTTCGATCCGGGTTGGTGTGTTGCTTCAACCGTTGTCCCATGCGCGCTCATCGTGCGTTTTGCTCCTTAGCCTTTCAGACTGACGGACATCAAATACACCATCGGAAATATGAACATCCAAACCAAATCGACGAAGTGCCAGTAAAGACCGCTCACTTCCACATGATCCGCGTTGAATTTTCGCCGTCCGAATCCGTACGCGATAATGCACAGATAAATCACGCCGATGGACACGTGCAGCATGTGCAGCCCTGTCAACCCGAAAAACGTCCCACCAAACAGCGGATCGCCCGGCTGCCCGTCCACCACAAAGTGATTCGACCACGGCGTCACGCCCTCAGCGAACAATCGGAACCACTCCATCAAGTGCAGCACGACGAATGCAATTCCGCCGACCGCCGTCAGAAGAACATAAATCACGGCTTTGCGAATTTCGTCACGGTGCGCCGCCGCCACGGCCATCACCATCGTCAAGCTGCTGGAGAGAAGAATGAACGTCAGAAACGTCGCGTTCACGACCGCTGGTGAAAACTCAAATGGCCGCGGCCAATTCGCGCTCGATAATCTCAGGTATGCGTAAGCCAGAATTGCCGTCGAAAACGTCAGCGAGTCGGAAAGCAGGAACAGCCACATTCCCAGCTTTTTCGTGTTCGTGGCAAACGGCGCCGCGCCACCATCCCACGCCGTTCCTGTCAGTGTATCCATCTCGAGTTCAGACAAGTTTCACCGTCCCAACAGTAAAAGTAAGAAGAGAAAAATCCACAGCCCATCCATGAAGTGCCAATAAAGCGCCGCCACTTCGGTCGCTGTTTCAAGCGTCAGCTTCCGCAGTCGAAGCCAGCCGACATAGCCTAGTGCGAAAATTCCGCCGAGCAAATGCGCTCCGTGCGCTGCTGTCAGTACGTAAAAAAAACTGCTGCTTGGATTCGTCGCCAGATAGAATCCCGAAGCCACCATCTGCCGCCACGCAATCAATTGCCCTGCCAGAAACAGCAGCCCCAGCATCGTCGTCATCGCCCACCAGTGCCGGAATCCTGCGCTGTCCCCGCGTTTGAAAAGTCGCCGCGCATAAATCATCGTTCCGCTGCTGGCCAGCAGAATCGCTGTGTTCAGCCACAAAACCCGGGGAATCGCAAACGCGCGCCAATCGTTCCCCATCCCCTTGCGAACAATGAACGCGCTGACGAGCGCCATGAAAAACATTAGAATCGCGCCCATCCCAATCGTAATTCCCGTCACGTAGACGCGCTGAGGCAGCGCCGATCCCCCTCCTCCAGAAGATCCATCGCCGCCGTCGCCCGGACCGCCTCCTCCGGGCTTTTTCGGTCCGCCGCCGGAGATGATGATCTCTAGCTCGTCGGTTGTTGTGCTATGCGGCATTCATTCGCCTCAAATCTCTGTCAGGCCTTGGCCACGAGTTCCGGAGCCAGGTCTTGCGGAACGTAATCGTCCCTCATCCCCGGCACGCTGTATTCGTATGGTCCGCGATAGATCGTCGGATAATGCCCTGCGAAATTGTCGTGCGGCACGGGCGTGCTCACCGACCATTCGAGCGTCGTCCCATGCCACGGATTCCGCTCCGCCGGCTTTCCGTGCTTGATGCTCCAGAAGAAATTCCAATAGAAGAGCAGTTGTGCGCTCGCCGTGAAAAACGCCGCGATGCTGATGAAATAGTGCACCGGATGCAGCGGAAGCAGATAATTCACGGATTCGATGCTCGCATACCGTCGCGGATCGCCCGCGTATCCCAGATAATGCATCGGCATGAAGATGCAGTAGACGCCCAGGAACGTGCACCAGAAATGGATCTTCCCGATCGTCTCATTCATGTGCCGCCCAAACATCTTTGGGAACCAGTAATACGTCGCTGCGAACATCGCGAAGATCGCCGCCACGCCCATAATCAGGTGGAAGTGTCCGATGACGTAGTACGTGTCATGCAGATACAAATCCAGCGCCGGCTGCGCCAGGAAAATCCCTGACAGTCCGCCGGTCACAAACAGTGACACAAATCCGATCGCGAATAGCATCGCCGCAGTGAATTGAATTCGCCCGCCCCACAGCGTCCCGAGCCAATTGAATGTCTTGATGGCCGACGGCACCCCGATTACCAGCGTGATAATCGAAAACGCGAGAGCGGAGTAAGGATTCATTCCGCTGATGAACATATGATGGCCCCAGACCGTAAAGCTCAGGAAGCCAATCGCGCTCAGTGAATAGACCATCGCCTTGTAACCGAACACCGGTTTGCGCGAAAACGTCGAAAGTACATGCGAGATGATTCCCATGCCCGGCAGGATTGCGATGTAAACCTCCGGGTGTCCGAAGAACCAGAACAGGTGCTGCCATAGCAGCGGTGACCCGCCTCCGTGATGCAGCAGCACGCCGCTCACATCGAGATTTGCCGGAATGAAAAAGCTCGTCGAAGCCAGCCGGTCGAGCAGCAGCAGGATGCACGCCGCCAGCAATACGCCGAACGCCAGCAGCGCCAGGCACGCCGTGATGAACCATCCCCACACGGTCAGCGGCATGCGCATCAGCGAAAGACCCTTGGTTCGCAAATCAATCGTCGTCCCTAGGAAATTCAGCGCCGACATCAGCGAAGCGGCGCAAAACAGCGCGATGCTCACCACCCACAGCGTCTGCCCCATTCCTAATCCTGGCCCTGCGACTTCGCCTACCGCGCTTAATGGCGCATAAGAGGTCCATCCGCTGATCGACGCGCCGCCGGGCACGAATGCCGAAGCCAGCAGCACAATCATGGCCAGGAACGTGAACCAGAACGACAGCATGTTGATTCGTGGAAACGCCATGTCTGGCGCGCCGATTTGAATCGGCAGAAAGTAATTGCCGAATCCGCTCTGCGGCACGGTTGTCAGCACGAAAAACACCATCAGTGTTCCGTGCATCGTAACCACGCGCAGATAGTCCTCCGGCGAAACGATCCCATTCGCGAATCCCCACAGGTGCGCATTTGGCCAGACCAGATGGATGCGCATGATCAGCGACAGAACCATTCCAATCGTCACCGCCGAAAGCCCCAGCAGGATGTATTGCGTCCCAATAATTTTGTGGTCGACGCTGAAGATGTAATGCCGGATAAATCCCTTGGGCGCTTCCGCGTGATGCACTGGGCCTGCGTGCGCGCTCATTGATCTCCTCCGCGGAGCTGGCTCCTCGAACTAAGAGTCCTGAATATGATTTTCATTGCGCGTTCTGTGCCTCCTGCTTCCTCTCCCACTGATCGAAATCCGCCTCCGACAGCACGTGCATGATCGCGTGCATGTGATAATGCCCCAGCCCGCACAACTGATTGCACGTGATTTCGTAATCTCCTGTTTTCTCCACCCGGAAATGAATCGGTATGATGAGCCCGGGAACCGAATCCTGCTTGATACGCAGTTCGCGGACGAAAAAGCTGTGAATCACGTCCTGCGACCGAATCATCAATTCGATCTCCCGATCGACTGGGACGTACAAGTCCGAAACGACGATGTCGTCTTTCCCGGCGGGATCATTCGGATCCAATCCCAGCGGATTCTCCACCGACGCATCGATATCCGCCGGAACGATCTTCCCAAATTTCCCGTCCGGCCCCGGATAGCGGAACGTCCACGTAAACTGCACTCCCGTAACTTCCACTTGCACCGCGTTCGGTTCGATGCCCGAAAAGTGCACTTGCCCCCATGCATGCGTGGCCAGCGCGCCCAGACCGACGAAAATCACCAGCGTCGCCGTCGTCCAGATCACTTCCAGCGCGTGGTTTCCGCGCGTGAAATGCGCCTTTTGTCCGTGATCGCGGTACTTGAATACCATCCATGCCAGCGCCAGTTGCGCCAGCACGAACACGATTCCCGTAACCACCAGCGTCAGGAAAAATTGCTGGTCGATTTCATGGCCAACCGGCGTGATCGCCGGAGGAAACCACCATGTCTTTGCTATGTGGAAATAGAGAGTCGATCCAACGAGAAGTAGAATAACAATGGCCAATAAAACCGCGGGAGCTGCTGATCCTGCATTCGATTTTCTCGAACCCATTTCCTCCGCTCCGAAAAAATTGCGGCCTCAGTCGCACCTCCCGATGGCCGCTCTTCACATCCGACCCAAACCTGCGTGCCGTACCCCTCAAATTTCAAACGCCACATCATATACGTCACGCGCAAAGGAATTCAAGCAGGATTCCGCATTCGATTTCTTTTTTTTGAAGCGATTCTATAGGTCGGCAAGATTTGGTGCGGTCGAGTGGATTCGAACCACCACGGTATTGCTACCGTCAGCCCCTCAAGCTGATGCGTCTGCCAGTTCCGCCACGACCGCACATTCCCAACATCCGGGATTCCAATGATTCACGCCTTACTTATGCGGCGCAGGATTTTGCTGATTGGGAGTCTGCACCGGCGCAGACGCTGGTTTGCTCGGCGCCGTCGGCATGGTTTGTTCCAGGATGGAACTCCCCTGCTCCGTCGTCGGTGCTCTCTTCAGGGAAAGCGCCAGCGAACTCATCATGAACACAATCGCGCACCACGTCGTCGCTTTCGTCAAAAAGGTCGCCGCTCCGCGCGGACCAAATGCCGTCTGGCTCCCTGCTCCGCCGAACGCTCCCGCCAAATCCGCCGCGTTTCCGCTTTGCAGCATGATTACGAATATCAACAGCAGGCACACAGCTACGTGCAGTGTGACCAGCACGAAGCTATAGTGCCATCCAAGCCAAACCAGCAGCACCGCTGCCAGCAATGCAAGTCCCCATTTTCCTGCGTTTGGCATCCTCTACTCCCACTCCGATTAGGCTTAGCCTCCAAATCCTCTGAGGCAAACTTCTAATAGTTCACAATATTTGAAAATGCCCGTGGCTCAAGGCTCGCTCCGCCGACCAGCGCGCCATCAATATCGTCCTGCGCCATCAGGCCACGGATATTTTCCGGTTTCACGCTGCCGCCGTAAAGAATCCTGCACGCTGCTGCCTTATCCGCGCCGAATTTCTTCGCAACGAGACGCCGAATAAAGCGATGCGCTTCCTCGGCCATCTCTGGCGTCGCCGTCTTGCCCGTGCCAATCGCCCAAACCGGCTCGTAAGCAATCAGAATACGCGAGAACTCCGCATCGGTCAACGTTGCCATTCCGCCCGCAAATTGGCGCTCCAGCACCTCTTCCGTCTTCCTTGTTTCTCGCTCTTCCAGTCTCTCTCCTACGCAAACAATCGGCTGCAATCCCGCCGCAACTGCCGCCTTGGTCTTGCGATTCACCGTCGCATCCGTCTCACCGAAGTATTGCCTGCGCTCGGAATGCCCTAAAATCACTGCGCGGCAACCGGCTTCAACCAGCATTCCCATCGACACTTCGCCCGTGAACGCCCCTTCGCGTTCCCAGTACGCATCCTGCGCCGCGATTCCAATCGCACTCCCCTTCGCCTCCTCCACCGCAGTCGCAACCGCCGTGAACGCCGGTGCAAGAATGATGTCGCAGTGCTTCGTTCCCGCAACCAGCGGCTTGAACGCCTCGAAAAACGCCCGCGTCTCTGCGAGCGTCTTGTGCATTTTCCAATTCCCTGCGATGACTGGTCGCCGCACCAAATCCTCTGTCAACAATTCGTCAGCGCTTCAACGCCGGGCAACTTTCGTCCCGCCAGAAACTCCAGCGAAGCTCCGCCGCCTGTCGAAATGTGCGAAATTTTCCCCGCCACTCCTGCCTGTTCCACCGCCGCCACGCTGTCCCCGCCGCCGACAATCGATGTCGCGCCTTTCATTGTCGCGTCCGCCACAGCCTGCGCAATCGCCAGCGTCCCTCGCGCAAACGCCGGCTTCTCGAACATTCCCACCGGCCCATTCCACACAATCGTCTTCGCCCCCGCAATTTCTCTGCAAAACAAATCAATCGTCTTCGGCCCGATGTCCAGCCCCATCCAGTCCGCCGGCGTGCCTTCGACTCCAGTGATCTGCGTCTGCGCGCCTTCTTCCAGTCCGCGCGCCAGCACGTGGTCAACGGGCAGCACAATCGCGCAATGCCGCTCGCGTGCTTCGCCCAGCAGCGTCAGCGCCAGTTCCACCTTATCTTCTTCGACCAGCGATTTCCCCGTCGTATATCCCTTCGCGCGAAAGAATGTATACGCCATCGCACCGCCGATCAGCATCGTGTTGGCGATCTTCATCAAATTCTCAATCACTTCGATTTTGTCCGAGACTTTCGCGCCACCCAGTATCGCCACAAACGGCCGCTCCGGATTGCTCATCGCCTGTCCGAGATATTTCAACTCCTGTTCCATCAGCAGCCCCGCCGCCGCTTTCTGCACGAAATGCGTGATGCCCACCACGGACGCGTGCGCGCGGTGCGCCGACCCGAACGCGTCGCACACGAAAATCCCGTCGCACAACTCCGCGAGCTGCTTCGAAAACTTCTCATCGTTTTTCTCTTCTTCCGCGTGGAACCGCACATTTTCGAGCAGCATCACATCGCCGTCCTTCAGCGCGCGGCTCCGCGACATCGGCCCTTCCCCCACGCAATCCGACGCAAAAACGACGGGCTTGCCCAGCAGTTCCTTCAGCCGCGCCGCCACCGGCGCCAGGCTGTATTTTTCTTCTGGTTTTCCCTTCGGTCGTCCCAAGTGCGAAGCCACCACAACTCGCGCCCCGCGTTCCATCGCCAGCCGCAGCGTCGGCAGCGTCGCGCGGATGCGTGTGTCGTCTGCGACCTTCCCATCTGCCAGCGGCACATTGAAATCCGCGCGCACGAACACGCGCTTTCCTTTCAATTCCAGGTCGCGTATCGAGAGTTTGTGCATGTTTGTTGGGCAACCATCGCGGAAGTTCAGCAGACCTGCCAGTTTACAGCCGTGCCGCCATCATCTTGATCAAATCCAGGCATCGCGATGAATAACCCCATTCATTGTCGTACCACGCCAGCACCTTCGCGCAATTCGTTCCCACCACGCGCGTATAGCTCGCGTCCACAATCGCCGAATGTGGATTCCCGCGAAAATCGATCGACACCAGGTCCTCTTCCGTGTACTCCAGAATTCCCTTGAGCCGTCCTTCCGCCGCCGCGCGAAACGCCGCGTTGATGCTTTCCGGCGTCGCCGTCTTTTCCAGCATCACCGACAGGTCCACCACGCTCACATTCGGCGTCGGCACGCGCATCGCATATCCATCGAGCTTTCCCTTCAGCTCCGGAATCACCAGATGCAGCGCCTTGGCCGCTCCCGTCGACGTCGGAATCATAGACAGCGCCGCCGCCCTCGCCCGCCGCAAATCCTTGTGCGGCAAATCGAGCAGCCGCTGGTCGTTTGTGTACGAATGGATCGTCGTCATCGTTCCCACGGCAATTCCAAACGTCTCGTGCAGCACTTTGGCCACCGGCGCCAGGCAATTTGTCGTGCACGACGCATTGGAAATCACATGATGCTTCGCCGGATCGTACGTCTTGTCATTCACGCCCAGCACCAGCGTACAATCCGGGTCCGTCGCCGGCGCTGTAATCAGCACTTTTTTCACCGGCCCGCGAATGTGCTTCCGCGCCTCCGGCCCTTTGTTGAACACGCCCGCTGACTCCACCACGATTTCCGCGCCCGTCGATGGCCAGTCCACCTTGTCCAATTCTTTCACGCGAAAAACGCGGACGCTTCGCCCATCCACTTGTATCGAGTCTTCCGTCGCCGTAACGCGGTTCGGCAAATTCCCAAGAATCGAGTCGTATTTCAGAAGATGCCCAAGCGTTTTCGCGTCGGTCAGGTCGTTCACCGCCACAAACTCAACGGCCGGATCGCCGATCCCCGCGCGAAATATATTTCGCCCAATGCGCCCGAATCCGTTGATCGCCACTTTTACTGCCATTCTTCCCTCCGAACGCGAAAATATGCCGAATCAGACTCCAAACTGTGCATCCACAGGCGCCGTGTCCGAGCGATGCTAGGTCTCCTCGCACAAAATGTCAACGCACCATGCACATGCATTATGATTCACCACGCAGGATGGGTTGCATGTGACCCCAGTCACATCTCTTCATGCAAAAAACGTCCGTGCGCCGCGCCGTTCCACCACTCCCCACAGCATCGCGCGATCGCATTCAGCCTGGTTGTTCTCGACGCTCTGCGATGGCTCACCGAAGCTTCTCAAAACTACGACGGCATCATTCGCTGCCGCGCGCTGTACGGCCCGCGCTAATCGCGCGCGATATTCCGGCTCTGCTCCGTCCAGAATGTTCGAGAGTGTAAATGCATCAAAATATCCCTCTGGACACGATTCCAGCCACGATGCCGCATCCCCCGCAACGAATCGAATGTTCGCGTTCTTCGGCGAAATTCTCTCGCTCGATTCGCAGAGCAGCAGCGCTCGCGCGTAGGGATTCGCAGCGTTCGGATGCCGCGCAAATCCCCGTTCCAGCCGCTTCCGCATCACTTCGCCGAATTTTGCGGGCAGGAAAGAAAGAAAATTTTGCGCATACATCACGTGCAAGGCTGGCGCGGACATCAGCAAATCAAACCCCACACGAAATCGCCATGTATCGAAATGCTCGCGCCAAAAAGTCCTCTGCGCCGCGACGTCCGACATCTCTAGAAACTCGCGCAGGGCTTCCTCGCGCCAGCCCGCCAGCGGCATCAACCGGCGCGCGAATCTCATCGCGCGCTCGGCGTCGCCGATTTCCGCTGGACCGCCACTCGCGCGCCGCTCCGCATACGCAAGTTGCACGGGATTGATGTCGCAGGCTACGACTTCATGCTCATCCGCTAGCCGCTGCGCCGTGTCGCCCGCCGAAGCGATGCAAAAAACGCGGCCTTTTCCCCGAAACGCCGCGCGTTCGATCTCCGCATCCTCATACATCCGCCCAAAAAGCAGCCGCTGCGAACCATTTCTCCACCCGAGCCGCCCCGCCCGCCACGCAGTTTCCGATTTCACAGCTTGCTTCCGGGGATCGCCCCGCACACCCACACCAGCACCAAAAACGCAATGTTCTTCACGATCATTCCCGCCGGCTCGCGAATAATCCGGCGTGCCCATAGCAATCCGTTCGCATTCATCAACACCAGCAAAGCCGTCTGCATAATCGCGCACAATCTCGGCTCGGTTCCAGCCATCACCCATGCGGCCAGCGTCACCTCCACGGCGCCAAGCATTTTCAGGAACGCGCCTCCAAATCGTGGCCCCAGCCGCGGCACCGCCGTCACTACCTCTAGCTGCGTTTTCACGCGCCCCAGAATCTTGCACCATAGCCCCTCGTACACCCACACTGCCGCGACGCTGGTTCGAATCACAATTAATGGCGGGAACGCGATTGCGAAATCGTGCACGCAAATCCTCCCGCCGCAATATCACTTTCGGCCGCGTGCGGTCTCCGCGCCTCCTTGCGTCCAACTCTGCTTCTCCCCAGAATCGCCGCAGAAATCCCACGCAGAATATGCCGATGCAGTTGGCTCACTAGCGCGGCTTCCACGCGGCGCCACAACGCCCGCGGTCGCAAATACGCTTCATAATTCGTCGTTAGCACAACTTCACTCCCCTCGCCGCAGCTCTTAATCTCGTACGATCCTCCCAGCGTCCGAATGCAATCCTCGATCCCCAATCGCTGTTCAATCACCTCGAACCGCAACGACCGCGGCGCTTCCACGCTCTTGACACGCTTCGTCAGCTTCGCCCCGCCGCTATACACGCACCGCACCGTCGCTCCCGCGCGCCCTTTCTCGCCTTCGGTCCGCACCGGCTCCGCCAACAGTGTCCGCAGCAGCAGCGGCGCGCGCCCCGGCACTTCCTCATAAAACATCAACTCCTCCCACACCGCTTCGGCGCCGGTCTCGAACCGCACTCGCGTTGAAACGGCTTCCTTGACTCCGTCGCGCGCGCATGCCCAGCTCACAATTCGATACCGCGGCCCTGCCTCCCTCTTCGTTCGCAAGGCCGCCGGCAGCAAATCCTCAGCTGGTGCGCCCGCATCGCGTCCCGCGCTCATCTCATTCTCCCGGACTCGTCCATCCATGCTTCAGCGCAAGCGGGCCAAATCACCGCCATTTGCAGTCCGCGCTTAAGCCTCCGCGTGCGCTTTCAAAACAAATCGCGCCACTAGGCTCCTCTTTGCGACGTCACTCCCACCAGAATCTTCGCGTTGATTGTTCCTGCGAACGCGCCCGCAAACGCACCGATGAACGCCGGAACAATATAGATGCCGCTCACCACCGCCGCATCAAACCAATGTCCCAGCACCGCCGGTCCCAACCACGCTCCCACCCACGCCACCATCCACTGTCCCAGGCACCCTTCGATTCCCTGAAACAACCGATAGCGGAATCCCCAGTGCACAATCGCTCCGGCAATTCCGCTGATAATTGTCACCACAACGAATGCCGCAAACGACATTCCGATCAATGGCGCACTCATTCGATCCTCCTCGCGACGCTCTAACCATCTGGATCTTTCTTGCTAAGGGAACCTAACGTCTGCGGAGTTTTCTCCGCCGGCCTCCATTGCCGCGTCTTATACACCTTCCCCGCCGGGTGAACCCACTAGTTTTTCGCGCCGCGCCCGCATCATTCACAAAATGGTGTCAACTGTGTGTGACCATGGTCACATTCGCATACCGCCTGCCGCGCGCGATGCGCAACAAAAAGGTTGCATTTTTTCTTTGCCTGCGCTAACGTGCAACCCGGAGGTTGCACATTATGCCCGACTCACAGAGCGTCACCGACCGTATCGTCAAGCGCATGGAACTCAAAGCGCCCATCTCCCGCGTCTGGCGCGCTCTCACCGACCACCGCGAATTCGGCGAATGGTTCCGCGTCAAAATCGACGGCCCCTTCGTCCCCGGTCAGGTCTCTCGCGGCCACATCACGTATCCCGGCTACGAACACATCCAATGGGAAGCCGTCATCCAGAAAATGGAGCGCGAGCGCCTTTTTTCCTTCACCTGGCCTCATCCGAAATCTTTCGACAAGACCGGGACGCAGGATTATTCCGGCGAACCCACCACGCTCGTGGAATTTCGTCTCGAGAAAACTCCCACAGGCACTTTGCTTACGATCATCGAGTCCGGCTTTGACAATCTTCCCGCCGATCGCCGTCTCGACGCTTTCCGCCGCAATGAAGGCGGCTGGACCGAGCAGATGAAGAACCTCGAGGCCTATGTCACGAAGAAAGCCTAGCCGCGCGTTCGCCGCACGCCGCGCTCATGCGCTCACCTTCGCCGCGCTTGGCGACGCGACGCGCCTCGTCATTGTCGCCAAGCTCTCCGGCGGTCGCCCGCGTTCCATCTCGCAACTCACCGCGGGCTCGCGCCTGACGCGCCAGGCCATCACCAAGCATCTTCGCGTCCTCGAATCTGCCGGCGTGGTTCGCAGTATCCGCTCCGGTCGCGAGAGCCTCTTCGAATTCCATCCCGAGCCTGTCGAAGACCTCAAAAAATATCTCGAACTCGTCTCCGCCCAGTGGGATCGCTCTCTCGCCCGCCTCAAATACTTCGTCGAACGCTGAGCTTTACAACATAGGCCGCGTTAAAATCACGCTTCTATCAGTCTCTACCAAGCTCCTGCCCGCGCACGCCGCTGTTTTTTCGCTCTTGTGTCATCCTGAGCAAAGCGAAGGACCTGCTTTTGTCTTTTGCAGCGTGGCATCTCGCCGCCACTTCTCGGTCAGCCTCTCTCTTCGTAGGGCGCTGCTTGTTTACCCTGACGAAGGGCCCCGCCCGTTGTCATCCCGAACCCAGCCCGCACGCACAGGGCAGCAGTTCAGCGCAAAAGAAGCGTGCGGGATGGCGGTGAGGGACCTGCTTTTGTCTTTTGGGGCGTAGCATCGCCGCTGCTTCTTCGCTCCAGCCTCTAGCCTCCAGCATCTGGTCTCCAGGACGCGGGTGGCCCATCCTGCTTGCCCTGCATGCCCTGACAAAGGAAGGGAGTGCCTTGCGCGCGCTTCACCGCGCGCAGCAAAGGGTGGGTTCTGTGTCAGTCTGAATTTTCCGGATTGTGGGCGGCGCACGATACAAGACGGACGACGCTTACGGATATTATGCAACCCTCGCCGGCAATTCCGCGCATTTGTCTTTCCTGTAGGGTCGGATCTTCAGATCCGACCGGGCGAGACTCCCGTCTCGCCTCCGTCTCGCGCCCAACCACCGCCCCGACGCACGACACTTGCCACTCGCTTGCCCTGCCTGCCCTGAGTCGCCTTCGCGAAGGGACCGAACCGAAGGACCTGCTTTTGTTTGTTTGGAGTGCAGCGGTCCGCCTCGCGGATTCCGGTCGTCGTGTGACCGAAACTCGACGCCGCTATGCCGCTCCCATTACAATTCGGCGGCGTCGACTCGTGGCTGGCCATCCTCTCCGCCTCGCGCGCGTGCTGCCCCTCTACGCTGTCATTCCGAGCTTGCCCGCCGTGGCGGGAATCTGCTTTTGCCTCAGCTCGGCCACTCGCACCCCGTGGGTGGCCCATCCTTTGCGCTCTGCGCGCATGCGTCCGCACGCAGCAAAGGGCGGGGATCTTGCGTGTGCTTCGCGGTCGCTATTTGACCGTTGGGCTTTCGCGCGCACTAACTTCTTCTTGCGCGTGTCTCAACGCGCTCAGCCTCTGCCTTTGTAGAGGCGCTGCTTGCCGCGCCCGTCTCTCTTTTGTTGTCATTCCGAACCCGTTCACACGCCTTTCGTGAACGGCGTGAGGCCTGCCCGCCGTTTGCCCGCCGCAGGCGGGCTCTCAGCCTGTGTGTTCTTGCCGGTCGTAGGGGCGCTGCTTGCTGCGCCCGTCGCGACTCCCCGAGTCGCGTTCAGTTCCCGTTCTTCGTTCTCACTCGGAGCCTCGCCCGCTCGCGCGTCGCCTGCCAAGGCCTCGTAGGGGAGAGTCTTCGGACCCTCCCTGCATCGCATTACTGCGGCCGCGTCCGCCGTCAACTTCCTCTTGCGCGGCACTTCGCTTTGCAAAATAATCCGCGCAAGGTATCCACTGGCCACTGAACACTGACCACTGCCTCTCCCCACCTTGGGCGTTTTTCCAGGATTATATACTTCAAGCAAGACAGGGTACATAATCCGCTTACATGTCTAAGGGTGCAAAGTTTGGCTACGGATTCTTGCTGGCAGGCGTTGGCGTGCCTTATCTGATGGAACACCTAGTTGGGCAGCGTCTCGCTTTCGGTGCAGCACTCATTTGTACGCTTGTGGGCGCGTGGTTATTGTTTTCCGGACACACACACGGACGTCATGACCTATATCGGCTGCGAGTGATTGTAGCCGTAGTGTTAATAGTCGTGGCGCTGGGAGGGGCAGGATGGCGCTGGAAATCAAAGGCCCAACGCGAATCGGAAGAAAAACCTTTACCGTCTCCCCCAAATTCTGCCGACAGACCGCCGACCACACTTGAAGAAACGTTTAGGCAGGATTTCCCATCACTAGACAGGTATACTTTCAACGATATTGAATTTGCCCCAAAGGACGGCCCGAAGATCCCGATTGAAAGTCAAGTCTATGCAAATTATCTAGAGAACTATAAATTCGTAGGTTTTTACATTCCCTCAACAGAAGCGATACCTCAGCACTATTACGATTACAGAGCTTCTTTGGCGCTCGTAGATTTCGTTCAGAGGGCGATGGATGATGTTTCAAAACATCTGCGCATTGAAGAAGGGTTACCGGATCAACAGACAAAATATGAAGATTTGGAGTTCTCTGGAAGGGTTATGCTCTACGTTGGGGATGATCTATCGATTCCCCAAAAAGCTGAAATTCTTAGTCGTTATAAGGCCAAGAATTTCGATGTTTTCTTTTTCGGGCCAAATCACTTGAAGGAAGATCAAGACGGATGGCTGAGACAGCACAATGCGACTGCAATTAGCCATTAAGGTGGCGGGTGGCGCGCGCCGACCGCTCCACGCCCGTTTCTCAAACGCGCTCTAGTTGTACGACCTCACGCGAATGACTTTATCGCCAGAAAACGTAACAAAAGTCACTTTTGCCGGCGGGTGGCCGTAAATCCAATCTTCGGTTTCCTTCCCTTTGTCATCCGGCTCGCGTACTTTCTGGTCCGGACGTCCCATCGCCGCAGTCACCATGTCGTGATTCATCCCCGTGATCGCGACATGATCCTTGATCGCATCCTGGTAGACTTTCGGCAGCGTGTCCACCCAGTTCACCGCCGAGGAATGTTCGCCCGCAAAATTCAAAAATGGCGCAAGATCGTTTTTCAATTCATCGGGAGTTAACTCAGGAACTTTCTTGCCGAAATCCAGAACCAACACCGCGCCCAGCTTCTGAAACGACGGATTGTCAGGATAGATCGTCGTCGACGGGACCGGTCCCGCGTCGATCGACACGTGCTGGCGCCAGTTGAATTTTGATTTTGTTCCGCCGTTGATGTCGATCACAATTTCTTTGTCGCGAAATTGAATGTTCGTGATTTGCACTTGATCGCCGCGATTCGCCGCCGAGCCGCGCATCAGCGCGTAGTGCAATTGTTTCGCATCAATCGGCGCGCCGACCTTGTAGCGAAATCCGTTTTTCTGCGCCGGCAGCGGCTGCACCACGCGCGCGTACTCTCCTTCCACATAACGAATGATTGCATAGCGCGATTTCACCTGCGGATCATTTACTTTTTGCCAGGACTCTCCCGCGAGCGTGAGGAAAATATCTGTCGGCGAAGATTCAATCGGCAGATTCAAATTCAGCGGCGACGATGGATCAGAGTGCAACGGGTACACGTGCGGAGTGTCGTATGACGTGAGCAGCAAGGCCGCCGCGGCGAAAGTAGTCAGGCGAAACATGGAGGCACCTTAATTGTAATGCAGGAAGCCTCTGCCGGATACGCCCTTTTGCGTCGCGCAACCCCCGATTCTTTCTGCCGGAAATTGGGACGCGCGAAATCCGCGCCGCGCGCGGCGGCGACCATCACGTCCTAGTACAGGCCAATCCAGCCAAATTGTCTTTTTCGAGGCGCTTTTTCGGCTGCGAATTGGCCTGATGAAGCAGGCCATTGAATTTTCGTGTTTTTGACGATTTTTTCGCTTTTTGTTCGCTGCGCGATTTATGGCGCGGCGGCGCGCGATTTGGCGCGCGAATCTTTGTTTTCGGAATTTTCCGGGGCGCTTTGCGCAGCGGCTTCCGCGGGGATTTTTCGCGGCGCGGATTTTTCCGCTTCGATTTTTTCGACGGCGAGCTGCGGCTCGAAGCAGCGGCGGCAGCGCGCTTCGTACATTCCGCCGGCGCCGACGACGATCAATTCTTCGGACGCAACCAGGCGCTGCGTATTCACCGCGGGATTTCCGCAGCGCGCGCAAATCGCGAGCAATTTTGTGATTTCCTCGGCGGCGACGAGCAGCCGGGGCATAGGCTCGAAGGGGCGTCCCATGAAATCCGTGTCGAGGCCGGCGACGATGACCCGCTTGCCGAGATCGGCGAGGCGCGTGCAGCTTTCGAGAAGCGATTCGCCGAGGAATTGCGCTTCGTCGATGCCGATGACTTCGGTGCGCGCCTCGACTTTCGCAAGAATATCGGCGCCGGTGGAGACGAGGTCGGAAGGAATTTCCAGGCCGGAATGCGAGACGATGCCGTTGGAGGAGTAGCGCTTGTCGATGACGGGCTTGAAGATTTGCACGCGCTGGCGGGCGATTTCGGCGCGGCGGAGGCGGCGGATGAGCTCTTCGCTTTTGCCGGAAAACATGGGGCCGACGATGACTTCGATCCAGCCCATGTTGCCCTTGACGATGTCCACGCTTGCCTCCTTCTGCGATTAGGCTAACACAAATGGGAGAAGAAGTGGCCAGTGGTCAGTGGTCAGTGGAAAGTGCGAGGGCGATTACCTTTTACAACTCGCGGACGAGGCGCGCAAGAGGAAGTTAATGGCGGGCGGGCCGCGGTAATGAGATGCAGGGAGGGTCTGAAGACCCTCCCCTACGAAGGCCTTAGCACGCGGTCCGCGACCGGGCGGGCAGGCGCGGGCGTGGTAAGCAGCGGCCCGACGAAGACAAAACGAAAAGCAGGTCCCTCACCGCCATCCCGCACGTTTCTCTTCTGCTGAACTGCTGCCCCATCCGTGCGGGCTGGGTTCGGGATGACAGCGGGTGGGGCCCTTCCTCCGTCAGGGCAGGCAGGGCATGCAGGACGGGCCACACGCGGATAAATATACACCGGGCGGAAAGCTATCAAGGAGTCGAACCAGCGGTTGAGCTCGTGCCAGCGCCGGAGTTGGAATTGGGACAGGCGGAGGCACTCATTTTGCAGAAGACCTGGCTGAGATTGAGGCCAATTCCGATGCGGAAATAGTCGCGATTAGGTTGGCGCAAGGGAAGAATGAAGACGGAAGGGGATGGGACGGTCACGGGCGTAGTAGGCACTTGCAAGACCAAGGGAGAAAGCTGGACATCGTCGAGAACTCGCATGTACACAGACCCAAAGAGGTACAACCAAGAAGAGCTGAAGACCGGCAGGGGAAGTTCTCCATCCAGCTTGAATACAACGCCACGAGGCGAACCCCCCGATACGGTCTCATCCTGACCGAGCGTCATGTCCAGCAACGCATAGGAATCGGAGCAGGGATTTTGGGCGGAGCCGGTTTGGCAAGGCATTTTGAGGGTTGACCGAAGTCCTCCTGCATATTTCACCAGGAAATTGGAGCGGTCCTGATTTGCAAAGGCGATGTCTGTGTAGCCGCCCTGGAGACAAGTTCCCGAAGTGGTGGAGGCCATTAAGCCTGGATTGTAGCCGTTCTGAGGAGAGAAGCGACTCACGAGCGTGGAGCATTCGATCGTGCCAGCGGGAGGGACAACGAATGTGAGCGGCGTGCTTTGGGAGGAAAGAGGCGTAGTCGCGCCGAATTCGAGAATGGCAGCCCAATGCGAACCCGGCTTGCCCAGCCTATATTCCGGGCCGATCATGAAATCCATTGCCTGCCCGACCGTTGAATAACTCTGCGTCGCGATTTGTCCCTGGGGGTTTGCGAAGGAGCCCGCGATTCCCTGGGTTGAAGGTTGTGGAGCACCGAGTAAGCGTACATTACCCCAGCCGTACCACCCATGCCAAGACGGGCTTTGATAAAACAAATCCACGAATGCATTGCCATTTAGGCCTTGAGAGCTGTAGGCCGCCTGTTCGTAACCAGCAATCATGATGATAGTGGCGGATGGCGGCTTTGGGCTGGCGCCAACCGTAACCACGTTACTGACAGAGCCGTACACCGGCGGATTACTCGAGGAAACCGTCTGTGCCGTGACCTTGTCACCTTTTGCGACCGTAATCGAGGTTGTGCCGCTATCAAATTTGCCATTTCGAATGGGCGTTTGAGTTGTCAGGGGAATATCGTTGACGCAGACGCGGACTGAGCCTTTCACTGCTTTGTCCACCGTTCCGGAGTAAGTCGCAAGCGCGTCGTCACTATTAACGCTTTTGATTGTTAAAGTCGGTGCCGTTGCCGAGTTCGAACTTCCCGCTTTTGCGCAGCTTCCGCCCGTGACGGTCACGTCGTCACTGGCGGGACTGAAGACTGTTGTTCCTTCAGCATTCTCGAATACAACTAGTTGCGCCTGAACCTTGTCCTTGGCTTTGAACTTCGCTGTCAGCGGTACACTGAATGACCCCATCGAATCAGGGGTGGAAGAACTTGCGACAAGCGCCCCGTTACTACAGATTTGAATCCTGCCGGTTTTGCCTGCGGGCAGGGTTGCGGTTGCAGTCACTGTAGTCATATCCTCGGTTATCGGACCCAGTTTGGGCTTACTCAAACTCACATCTACAATTTCGCTTGGGCAAGTCGAGGTTCCGCCAGGGGGCGCCGGATCTACAGCTCCCCGGGTTGGCTTCGCCGGCTCGTTCGGAGTTTTTCGTTCCCCTTTGTCGTGAGCGCAGGCAGTCGAAAGAGACGCGAGGACTAGAAATGCTAGAGCCAGCCATTTCGGCAGATTTCCAGCACTCATCCAGGATTTCCGAGGGCGGATTCGGAAGCGAGAATTCATCAGGATTTACTCCATTCGGATGTTTTTGGCCGGCACATTGGGCGACTGCACGGGATCGGGGCAATGAATGCGGGCACGGTATCGTAAGGATATATCCATGTCAAGCTAATATATCTGACATTTAATAACACATATAGAAATAAAACGGACTCGCAAGAACCGTTTTGCGGCAGTTTGGCAGCGGCACGTTTTTTTTCATCACTCAAAGTACGCCGGGATTGCCCTTGGCCCAGGAGCCGCACGGCTGAGCGAAGCGAATACCTTCGGCGGGTGAGGCGCCGAAAAAGAAGGGGCGCGAGAAGTCAGCAGACATTTGGCTGACAGCAAAAGCCCCCACCCTTTGCTGCGCGCGGTCGTATGCGCGCAGAACGCAAAGGATGGGCCACCGCGGGATGCGAATACCTTGCGCGGATGAAGAAGCGCAAAAGGAACGGGGTGACTTCGGTTTGCGCGCGCACGGCGTGCGCCCATCGACTTCGCCCGCCGCGGCAGGCCCTTCCTCCGTCAGGGTAAACAAGCCTCACGCCTACGAAGACAAAACGAAAAGCCGGTCCCTCACCGCCATCCCGCACGTTTCTTTTGTGCTGAACTGCTGCCTCGTGCGTGCGGGCTGGGTTCGGGATGACAACGGGCGCAGCAAGCAGCGCCCCTACGAAGACAAGAACGAAAAGCAGGGCCTTCGCTTCGCTCCCTTCGCAAAAGCGACTCAGGGCAAGCAGGAAGTGCCGCGCACAAGGAAGATAACGGCGGGCGAACCGTGCGGCTCGAATCTGGGTAGCGCAAGGCGAGAAGCAGGTTCCTCGTCGCCCGTCGCAAAAAGCGCTCGGGACTCGCCCACCGCGGCGGGCAAGGTCGGAATGACAATGAATGCGGGGAGTGCTCGATGGGCCGCAAAAGCCCCACGCTCAAAAAGCGAGCATGGGGCACCCGAAAAATCAAAAGCAAAACCTGAGCCACGCGGGCGCGAGCGAGTTCGGAATGACAACGGGCGCAGCAAGCAGCGCCCCTACGAAGACAAGAACGAAAAGCATGCCCCTGCCCCGGCAGGCAAGCTTCGCCGTTATCCCGTACCAAGAGACGGCAGGGCGTGTGGCCGACCTGAAAAGAAGCAGGTTCCTCACACGGCCGAAATGCGGCCGGTTCGGAATGACAACGGGCGCAGCAAGCAGCGCCCCTACGAACTACAAACACACAGGCTAAGAGCCTGCCTGCGGCATGCAGATTCCGGTCGCACGACGACCGGAATCCGCGAAGCGAACCGTCCTTCGGCTGCGCCCGCCGCAGCGGGCAAGCTCAGGACGCATCCCGAAAGTCAGGACGCGGCGCGGGAGCGGAGGAAGGCTTCGACGCGAGGGACGTCGGAGGGAACGTCGACTTCGACGCCTTCGTAGGCGCATTCGGCGACGCGGATGCGGTAGCCATTTTCCATCCAGCGCAGTTGTTCAAGCTGCTCGAGCCGTTCGAGTTCGCCGGGAGGGAGCGCGGGGAATTCGAGAAGCGCGTCGCGGCGAAAAACGTAAAGGCCGATGTGCTTGAAATGGCGCGCGGCGACGGGCGTCGAGGCGTCGCGGACCCAGGGAATGGGCGCGCGGGAAAAATAAAGCGCGTGGCCGTCGAAATCGCAGACGACCTTGACGATATTGGGATTCATGATTTCTTCGGGCGTGGTGATGGGAACGCAGAGCGTGGCGACTTGCGATTCGGCGCCAGAATCTTCGGCGGAGAGAATGGCGCCGACGGCAGCGTCGACGACTTCCGGAGGAATTAGCGGGAGATCGCCCTGAACATTGACGTAAATATCGGCGGGGATGTGCACGGCGACTTCGGCGATGCGTTCGGTGCCGGTGCGATGCTCGGCGCGCGTCAGGATGGCTTCGCCGCCGAAGGCTTCGACCGCGGATTTGATGCGCTGATCGTCGGTGGCGACGAGGACGCGCGAAACGAGGCTGCTCTGGCGCGCGCGTTCGACGACGTGCTGAATCATGGGGCGGCCGGCGATGGGCGCGAGCGGCTTGCCGGGAAAACGCGTCGAAGCATAGCGCGCGGGAATGACGGCGAGGACAGACGGATTGGAATTTTCGGGCATGCGGAATCTCTCCGGCGAAATGCTAGCACGAAGCGCGGCGATTCGTCAGAGCGATGCGAGAAATTGGCGGGGGTCAGCAGCTTTCGGAGGCGAGCGGAATTCAAATATAAACGAGTTACGTCTGTGTGCAAGATTTTGCGAGAAATGAGGAGAAATTAGCCGCAGGAAAAGCGAGTCTCGTGACGAAGATCGTATCAATTTGCAACAAACTGGGACGAAAGCTGCCCGAGCATTGATAAATATCGAGATATGGCGTCCGAAAAGTTCGTGGCTACCAGCGAAAATTGGCACGAGTTGAGCTTGATTTGCAGTGGACTGGTGGTAGAATCACAGCAATAAATCCGGCTGCTGTTGCGATTGAGGACGGATGCCGAACGCAGCCAAGTTGTTCCGAGGGGGTTGCGCCGCGGGGGTTGTTGCGGCGCTGATGATCCTGTGCGGCCAAGCCCACGCGCAGCAGGCCGGCCCTCTGATCTACAAACCTCCGCCGCCAGTTAAGCAGCACATTCCCGAAATCCGGAAAGACGTCCGGCTGGTGACTGTGAATGTCACGGTGACGGATCCGTATGGGCGGCTGGTGACCGGCCTGTCGCAAGATAATTTCCAAGTGTACGAGGACGGGCGCGAACAAGAGATCATGCGGTTCGAAGAGGACGATGTGCCGATTTCGATCGGCGTGATTTTCGACGTCAGCGGGAGCATGGCGGAGAAAATCTCGAAGTCGCGCATGGCCGCGGTGCAATTTTTCAAGACAGCGAATCCGGCGGACGAATTTTTCCTGGTGGATTTCGCGGATCGCGCGGAATTGGCGACCATTTTCACGAGCAGCATCGAGGAATTGCAGAATCGCCTGCTTTTCAGCGCGCCGAAAGGAATGACGGCGCTGCTGGACGCCGTGTATCTGGGGATGAGCGAGATGAAAGGAGCACACAACACGAGAAAGGCTTTGCTCATCATATCGGATGGAGGCGATAATCACAGCAGGTACGACGAGTCGGACGTAAAGCGGTTTTTGCGTGAATCGGACGTACAGATTTACGCGATTGGCGTATACGGATTCGATCCGTGCAGCGAAACGGCTCAGCCGGAACTTTGCCAGGGGCCAGAGATGCTGAGCGACCTGGCGGCGATGACGGGCGGCCGGTCGTTCATCGTGAGGAACCTGGATGACCTGGGCGACATCGCCACGAAAATCAGCATGGAGCTGCGTAATCAGTATGTGTTGGGATACCGTCCGAGCAATGCAAAAGACGACGGGAAATGGCGGAAAATCCGAGTCAAGCTGCACCCACCCAGGGGACTGCCGCCGCTCACGGTTTACTCGCGCTACGGGTATTTTGCGCCAGGACCATAAGCGAACCATCGGCCGTCCAGTTTTCGTTCTCTCCATTTTCATTCTGATTGCGGGATTGTTTGCCGGCGCGCGAACGGTCTCGGCGCAAAACGGCTCGACGATTCAGCTTCCCCCGCCGCCGGGAGCGCCACAAAATAAACCTTACACACTGAAGCGTACGGTGGACATGGTGCGCCTGCCGGTGTCCGTTCTGGACAAACAAGGAAACTTCGTGAACGGGCTGAGCGAGCAGGATTTCCACGTTCTAGAAAATGGAGCGCCGCAGAAAATCGACCTGTTCACACATGCGGATATGCCCATAACGGCGGGGCTGGTGATTGACAACAGCGCGAGCATGAGGCCGAAGCGCGCGCGCGTCAATGCGGCGGCGCTGACGTTCGTGCACACGAGCAATCCACAGGATGAGATGTTTGTCGTGAATTTCAACGACGAATTTTACCTGGACATGGATACGGACTTTACGAATGACCCCAACGTGCTGAACGCTGCGCTGGACCGCATCGACTCGCGAGGCGGGACAGCGCTATACGACGCAATTCTGGGATCCATGAATCATCTGAAGAAAGGGACGCGCGAGAAGAAAGTGCTGCTGGTGATTACCGACGGCGAGGACAACGACAGCACGCACAGCCTGGCGTATACGGTTGAGAAACTGCAACAGTCGAATGTGATGATCTACGCTGTGGGGCTTTTCGCAAAAGGCGAAGATGAACGGTCGGAAATCCGCCAAGGAAAGAAGGCGTTGCTCGCACTGACGGAGGCCTCCGGCGGCGAGGCGTATTTTCCAAAGACCACTGATGAAGTGGATGCGATCTGCAAACGGATCGCCGAGGATATTCGCGACCAATACATGATCGGCTACTACCCCTCGAATACGTCGAAAGACGGCACGTTCCGCACGGTGAAAATTGCCGTCGCTCCCGTCAAGGGCATGGGCAAATTGAGCGTGCGCGCACGGCCCGGATATTTCGCACCCAAGGCGGCCGCGGATGCGACAGCGACGGCGGGAAATTAGGAGTTCGCGAGGAACAGTCCCCACTAATTTATTCGCGTCAGTTCCAGTGATGGGAATGCCACCAGATTTTCTGAATGTCGAACTTGGCTCCGCGGCAGAGATAAATCGGAGTGTTCTCCTCATCCATGCCGAATTCCGAATGATGATCGAAAGCCTGCCATGAAGTGCAATTATCCTGCACGTCCTGAAGACCCCACTGAACGACGATGAGGTTTGTATAAGCCACCGGCGGCGGACCCCAATACCAATAATTCTGATGGCGCGAATAGGCGCGCGGGAGCCGATAGGCCGGGCCGAAAAGATTCACGGCTCCGGCTTCGCCGTAATTTCCGGTGAAGATGCCTGTCGTGGCGCGCTCATCGGGCGGCAAGGAGTTGTAAACATCAGCGATCTGACGAACGAGGCTGCGCCAGCCAAATTGATCTCCGAAGAATTGCGGCAGCGACCCGGATTGGTGGACTTCTGTTTTCGTGAGATGCAAGTGTAGAGCGTCGGCATAGGCCAGATAGCGCGATGGCGGAAGTATGGGCGTGAAGAGCGGAACGAGCAGGCCGCCGAGAACGATAACGGCAGTCGCGATGGCGGCTTTTGGCCACAGGCGCGCGGCGGCCCAGCGGCGATGGGCGAGCCAGCTTTCCACGGCGACCGCGCCCGCGGCGTACATCATGGGATAGATGGGAGCGACGTAATAATCCTTGCCGTGGAGGATGAGGAGCGTCGCGAAGAAGATGATGAACGTGAAGCCGAGGAGGCGGAATCTTTTGTTGCTGCCTGCGACGAGGGAAACGAGCCCTGTGATCCAGAAAACGGCGAAGATCGGCTGCTCCATCAGAATTTGCTGGCCGATGAAAGCAAGCGGGCTCAAGACTACGTTTTTGCCGGTGCGGCGGACATTTTCGAGGTCCTGGAGCGTCGGGAAATTGCGATGAATCTGCCAGATGAGATTGGGCATGAAGATGAGCAAAGCGATGGCGCCGCCGAGCCAGATCCAAGGCTTGGCGAATTCGCGGCGCAAGCGCGTGAACGCAACGGCGAGAAAGACGGCGAAACCGAAAAAGAGAGTGGAATGCTTGTTCTCGAGCCCGAGGCCAGCGAGCAAGCCGAACCAGAGCCAGAGCTTCGAATCCCCCGTGCGGATGATACGGATGAGAATGTAGACACAGGCCATCCAGAAGAGCGGCTCGAAAGCGTTCATGGAAAGCATGTCGTTCATGACCAGATTCACGGGAACGAGCAGAACGCACAGGCCCGCGAGAGCCTGCGCGAAGCGATCGCCGCCAAGCTGGCGCGCGATGAGAATCGTGAGCGCGATGAGCGCGGTGCCGGCGAACACAGGAAGGATGCGCAGCGCAGGAAGCGAGCCGCCAAGAAGAAGCGCGATTTTCGCGTAGACGGCGGAGAGCGGAGCCATATCGACATAACCCCAATAAAGATGGCGGCCGCAATCGAGCAAGTAGAGTTCGTCGCGGAAGTAGCCGTAGCGATAGAGACTCGTGAAGGCGTGGAGCAGAAATTTTGCGGCGCAGAGAATGATGAGCACGCTCGTGGCGAGGCGCGGGAGCGGCTCGGAGGCGTTTACGTTTGCGGGTTGAGAAGTGACGTCGGTGTTCATCGGAGGGAGAGTTTAACCCAGATTTGTAAGTTTTTAGTGAGGCAGACAGCCTGCGACACAAACGTCATTCGTAACGCAGCGCGACCATGGGATCGACTTTCATCGCGCGACGGGCGGGAATGTACGTTGCGACGAGGGCGACGGCGACGAGCGCCATGATGGCCAATGCCAGCGTTGATGGATCGTTGGGCGTGAGACCGAAGAGAAGCTGGCGTGCGAGGCGCGTGATCCAGATGGAGCCGAGCACCCCTGCAACGATACCGGCGACAAGGACAATCGCTGCGTCGCGCATGACGAGGCGGAGGATGGAAGTTTGTTGCGCACCGAGGGCCATGCGAATGCCGATCTCGTGCGTGCGCTGCGTGACCACATAGGCCATAACGCCGTAGAGGCCGATGGCGGTGAGCAGGAGCGCGAGGCCACCGAAGAAGCCAGAAAGAACGGCCATTAAGTGTTCCTGCAGCACGGAATCGTCGGCTTCTTGTCGCAATGTGGTGAACTGCAGCGACGCAGATTTATTGACACTGGCCATGGCGTCGCGCACGGCGGGAATCAGCACGCCGGGCGTCATCGCGGTACGAATTTCAAATGTAGTTCCTTCGCCGACGGCGCCGATCTGCGCTAAAGGGAAATAGGCTTCTGGCTGGAAATCTTCGCGCAAGGAATTATATTTCGCGTTTTGCGTCACGCCGATGATTTCCATCGGCTGTGTGCTGAGCATGCCTTTGTTATTGGCCAGCAGGTGCTTGCCGATGGGATTTTGCCCGGGGAAGTATGTGCGGGCCAAGAGCTGATTGACGATGACAACCGGTGTAGAAGCCGCTGTATCGCGCGCGTCGAAGGCGCGGCCTTCGAGGATTGGCGTGCGCATCGTGGCGAAGAAGTCGGGCGTTACCCAATTCAGTAAGACATCCGAGTCAGCACCCGCTGGAAGTGAACCACCCGGAATCGTCAAAGAATTGTCCCATTGCCTGCCGGAAAGAGGCGTCACCCAGCACTGGCTGGCCGAGACCACACCCGGAACGGCTTGCAATTTGGCGAGCATCTGGCCGTAGAGCGGGGCGCGCGCAGGTTCAGGAATCTGCGCGTTGTGAATATTTGTTTCGACCATCAAGACGTTGTTGCGGTCGAAGCCTGCATCGAGAGTCATGAGATTCGCGAATGTGCGGATGAAGAGGCCGGTACCAATCAGCAGAACGAGCGAGAGCGCGATCTGCATGGCGACAATCCAGCGTGCCGCAACGGACTGAGAGCGGCCGCTTGCGCCTTGCGACTGTCCCTCTTTCATTGCAGACATGGCGGAGACGCGCGTTGAGCGCAGCGCAGGAAGAATGCCGAAAAGCAGGCCGCACAGCACGGCAATGCCAATCGTGAATGCCAATACGCGGCCGTCCAGTTTCAGATCCAAAAATACCTGATTCTGCTGCGTGGAAACAAAACGCACCAAGAGCGCACTACCCCAGCGCGCAAACAAAATGCCGAGGAGCGCTCCGGCGCCCGAGAGAACGACGCTCTCCGTGAGTACTTGACGGACCAAACGCCCGCGCGAAGCACCGAGAGACAGTCGCACGGCGATTTCTTTTTGCCGCGCGGCAGAACGGGCAAGCAGAAGGCTGGCGATATTCGCGCAGGCAATGAGCAAAACGAGGCCCACGACAAACATGAGGATTTCCAGCGGCTGCCTATAGTAAGCCCGCAACCCAAACGGACCTCCCGCACCTGTTGCCGCTGGCAGAACGGCAAAGGTATATTTCCGGAACATGTCCTGATACTTCGAGGGCCAGTCCTGAGGGACAACGGCGCCGAAGAGAGGCTGCGATAGAACCTTCATGCGAGCGTCGGCCTGCTCAACGTTCGTGCCGGGCTTGAGGCGGCCCATCATCGCCAGCCACCAGTCGGCGCGTAAATCCAAGGACGAATCCTTTCCGTCAAGAATCGCCTCCGCGCAAATCGGAATGGCGACATCGAAGGAAGTGCCGATGTCAATGCCGGAAAAGCCGCGCTGGGCTACGCCGATAATTGGGAAGTAGTGGCCGTTGAGGCGAATCGAAGAGCCGACCGCGGACTGTGCGCCGACGTAATGCGCCTGCCAAAAACCGTAACCCAAGACGGCAACGCCACTGCAGCCGCGTGTGTCGTCGGAAGCAGTCAGCAAGCGGCCCGCTGCGGGTCGCACGCCCAGCGTTGTGAAGTAGCCGCCACTCGCGTAAACGCCGGGGATCGTGTTTTCCTGGCCTCCGTCGGCAAGATCGAAGTCTGTGGACCTCCAGGCAAACACACTGGCAAATGCGTCCTGATGATCGCGCACTTGCTCCCAGATGGGATTTGTAACGTTCGGCCTGGGCCTTGAAGTGGTCGGCGAGCGGAACAGAATCTCTGCCAGTTGCTCGGGATTCTGCACCGGCAACATGCGGAGCATGACGGCGTCGATGAGGCTGAAGATAGCAGTGTTCGCGCCAATGCCCAACGCGAGGGACAGAATGGCGATGCCAGTGATGAGCGGCGTTTTGCGGAGGATGCGAAACGCGAAGCGAATGTCTTGAAGCAGCGTTTCGATGAAATGCGTGCCGCGGGCGTCGCGGGTTTCTTCTTTGCGCGATTCGAGGCCGCCGAATTGCGCAAGAGCGCGGCGGCGGGCTTCGCCGGGCGCCATACCGGCGGCGATA
>DASYYH010000025.1 GCA_035934015.1 Candidatus Acidiferrales bacterium | reverse complement strand
TCTCGAAGTCGCTAAACCCGAGGTACACACCGACCACCGCGAGCAACTGCTGGGAAAAATCGCGAAAGCCGCGACGCTGACGGACATAATCCGCATCCGTGGCCGAGCTGATGCGGACGCCAAGCATATATTTCTTTACGAGGATGACGAGAAGATCCGGACGATTACGTGCGGGGAATTGCTGGATCGAGCCACTGCGGTAGCCACGGAGCTTGCGGCGCGCGGCGTGCGGCCGGGTAACACGGTCGCGATCATGCTCCCGACAAGCGCCGAATTCTTCTATACATTTGCCGGCATTCTGCTCGCCGGAGCTATCCCTGTTCCAATCTATCCGCCGTTTCGTGCGGACCGCATCGCGGAATATGCGGCGCGGCAGTCGGGCATATTGCGGAACGCGGAGGCTCGGTTGCTGGTCACGTTCCGTGAAGCGGAGGGCGTCGCGAAGCTCCTCGAGCCAAATGTATCTTCGCTCATCGGCGTCGTGACCGCCGATCAACTAGCGAGGTCAGAGGGTCGGGCTATCCCGCCTTCGACAGAGATTCGCCCCACAGAGAATCCGTCGCATCAAGCCCGCAGCTCCGAAATTGCATTCCTGCAATATACATCCGGCTCCACAGGGAATCCCAAAGGGGTGGTGCTGACGCACGCAAATCTCCTCGCCAATATTCGCTCCATGACGGAGGGCGTCGGAGTGCGCGCAGACGATGTCGCCGTCAGCTGGCTGCCCCTGTATCACGACATGGGCTTGATAGGCGCCTGGTTCGTGCCACTGGTAAACGCGATTCCACTCGTTCTGATGTCTCCGCTTGCATTCCTGACGCGACCGGAGCGATGGCTTCGAGCCATCCATCGCCATCGCGGCACACTCAGCCCCGCGCCAAATTTCGCTTATGAATTGTGCGTACGCAAGATCAATGAAAAGGAGATCGAGGGAGTTGATTTGAGTTCCTGGCGCGCGGCGCTGAACGGAGCCGAGCCTGTGCGCGCAGAAACAGTGGAACGCTTCACGCAAAAATTTGCGCCTTACGGATTCCGGCGCGGGGCGCTCATAGGGGTGTACGGGCTTGCCGAGTCGTCTCTAGGAGTCGCGGCGCCCCCGATGGGAAGCGGCACGAGAGTGGATCGCATCCAGCGAGAACCATTCGAAAGCCAGCGACGGGCAATTCCTGCAACTGCCGGGAAATCGTCCGAACTGGAGTTCGTCTCCGCGGGCAGACCGCTGCCCGGGATGGAAATCCGAATTGTGGATTCGGAGGGCAGCGAAACCGGCGAGCGCGTAGAAGGGAAACTGCTCTTTCGCGGAGCCTCAGCTACCAGCGGTTACTACCGCAATCCGGAAGCAACGCGGGAACTCGTGCGCGAAGACGGCTGGCTGGACTCAGGCGATCTTGCTTACGTCGCTGAAGGAGAACTTTTCATCACGGGTCGCGCCAAAGACATAATCATCAAAGGCGGCCGGAACCTTTATCCGCATGAAATCGAGGAGATCGCAGGGCGGGTCGCGGGAGTACACACTGGCTGCGTGGTTGCTTTCGGAGTGCCAGACGCGGCGAGCGGCACTGAGCGTCTTGTCGTGGCGGCGGAGGCTCGAGATCGAGGGGCGCACGACCGAATCGCCCAGGAAATTACGCGAACGGTGAGCGACGCACTGGGACTTCCCCCCGACATTGTCGAGATTCTGCCCATCCACGCCATTCCCAAGACTTCAAGCGGCAAACTGCGGCGCAGCGAAACGCGAAGACTTTATCTGGAAGGAAAATTGAACGTGGAGCCGCCGCCAGTGTGGCTCCAAATCGGCAAGCTTGCGGCGAGTACGGCTCTGCCGCGCGCACTCTCGGCGTTGCGAAGATTTGTGAGACAAACGGGACAGGTAGTGTACGGAACCGCCGCACTGGCTATGTTTGCAGTAGCGGCCCTGCTCGTTTGGATCTGGCTTCTTCCAGTCAGAAGCCCTCAATT
>DASYYH010000024.1 GCA_035934015.1 Candidatus Acidiferrales bacterium | reverse complement strand
CATCCGAAAATCCGAGATTTTGCGGGGTGTTTTCCGACGGCCCGTGAAAATCACTTTCGGCGAATTCGGCAACCGCTACATGGAGCACGCGAAAGTCAACAAACGTTCCTGGTTGCGGGATGAACAGATGCTTGGGCATTTGAAAGACTTCTTTGGCAGCGAAAGGCAGTTTTCCGAAATCACTTCGGCGGACATCGAAGGCTATAAGATGCACAGACGGGCTTCGGTTTCCGGTTCGACGGTGAATCGGGAAATGGCCTTGCTCAAGCGCATGTTTAATTTAGCAATCGAATGGGACCTCTACCTGGGTTTGAATCCATTCCGTAAGGTTAAGTTCTTTCGGGAATCTAACTTTGGGCTACGAGTTTTGAGTCCAGAAGAAGAAGAAAAGCTTCTCCAAAATGCAGCGCCGTATCTTCAGGATTTAATTCGATTTGCTCTGAATACAGGTCTGCGGATCGGAGAAATCTTTTCGCTGCGCTGGTCAAACGTGGATTTGGACAAAAATATTCTGAATGTTTTCGCGCCCAAAACGCAAAAAATTCGCACTGTTCCGATTAACGCGGACGCGCGAAAAGTTTTGGAGTATTGGGCGCTCGGCAAACGGAACGAATTTGTTTTCTACAATCCCGATACCGGCAAGCCGTTTGTTGATTTGAAGGCAGGATTCAAGCTCGCTTGCAAGAAAGCGGGAGTCGAGGGAGTGACGTGGCACACTCTGCGTCACACGTTTGCTTCCCGGCTGGTAGAGCGAGGCGTGGACATCGTTACAGTGAAAGAGTTGCTGGGGCATTCGAGTATCACGGTGACGATGCGTTACACGCACACAAATCTCGACGCGAAACATGCGGCAGTCGGGAAACTACTACATAAGTTGTGTGACAAAAGTGTGACAGTTTGCACTAAAACTGGGCAGTCGAAGTCTGGACTGTCACAAACCGGGGTCCTAAGCTACAATGCAGCAAGAAGTTAATTTCGGAGAGGTGGCCGAGAGGCTGAAGGCGGCGGTTTGCTAAACCGTTGTAGGGCCAAAAGACCTACCGGGGGTTCGAATCCCCCCCTCTCCGCCAGATTCGAAATTCCCAAGAAAAACGCATGGTGTTGCCACTTTTCGCTGATGATGTTGCCATTTTTCAATTTTCCCTGCGGAGAGATTTCAAAACGCTCAGTGCTATATGCGCGTGGGAAGAGACAGAGACACGGTAGCACCAGCAATCTACGAACGGCTCCGCACCACTGGCTACCATTGAAAGCGTGCCAACGACCGTTACAAGAACGGCCAGCGCCTTCGCGGAAGTCTACGCCTACACTGACTCTAATGAAAAATTTGTGGAAGGCTTCGTGGCAGCCTGCGACAAAGTGATGAACCTTGATCCTTTCGATCTTGACCGAACCGCCGCAAGAAGAGGCCTGCCGCACGGATACTCCCTCCACTACAGACGGTAAGACATTCCGGGTAGAGATCTCCCTATTGACAGAGTACCGACCAGTCGGTATGTTTCTATTGGTCTTGATGTCATATACTTGCAATTAAGGATCCCGGGCTTTGCGATCCTCATGGATCGGCAAAGTGCTCGAACAAAGAGGAAGGAACGCAATGAGGATTCTCGCTGCTCGACTCTCGATGATTTTGATCGCGCTGGCCGTGGTCGCCATGCCTGCGGCGTCTAAAGAACGGGTTCCGTTTCTCGTTTCTTCGTCGTGGCTCGCCCAGCATTTGCACGACGCCAATCTTGTCCTCCTTCACGTCGGCAGTGCGGACAGCTTTCGCAAAGGACACATTCCCGGGGCCCAGCTCACGTCCCTCGAGGACATCTCTGTTTCGGACCGCTTGAAGTTCGAACTGCCGCCCGTTGAAGCGCTCACATCCGCCTTCGAGGCTCGCGGCATTTCTGCCGATTCGAGGATCGTTGTCTACTTCGTAGATAGGGATAGTGGAGTGGGCTCCATTGTGGGGGCCACGCGTGTGATCTGGACGCTAGCCTACTACGGCCTTGGCGATCGCGTATCTCTCCTCGATGGCGGCTTGCCGGCGTGGCAGAAAGCTGGCAATGCGGTCACTTCTGAGACGAAAACCCCCGCGCCCGGCAAACTCGTTCCTCATTTGCATCCTGAATATTTTGCCGACGCTGCATGGATTTCCTCCCACCTTCATCGGCCGGGTCTGTCCCTCATCGATGCGCGTCTGGCGCAGTCCTATTTGAAAGACGGCCGCATCCCCGGTGCCAAAAATATTCCTATTGAGGAGCTGACCAACGAGAACGGGGAACTAAAGGATGCGTCTGCACTCACTAGTATTCTCAGCGGCGCTGGTGTCCGGCCGGGAAATCAGATTGCCGGGTACTGCTATCTCGGCGTACGCGCCACATTGATTTGGTTTGTGGCCAGAATGCTCGGCTATCAGGCACGCCTCTACGACGGTTCCTGGGAAGAGTGGAGCGACCGCAAAGATTTGCCCGTGGAAAAATAATCTTCAGACCTGTCTTCGTTCAGTACGCACGATTACAGAAGAAATGGCCCGGGGCACCACAGACCCCGGGCCATGATTCACTTTCCGAATTTCAGGCGGCCATCTGCTTGGAAATCGGGACCACTTTGATTTCCACCTTTCGCGGCAGAGCCGCGACGGCGACGGGCGCCGTGATTTCCAGCATGCCATTCTGATATTCGGCAGTGAGTTTGTCAGTGAGGACACCTTCGGGAAGAGTGAACGTACGCTCGAATGCGCCGTACATAATCTCTTCGTCCATCAGATCAACTTCTTTGGCCGCGCGAGTGATCTTTCTCTCGCCCTTGATCGTCAGCAGGTTTTCCTTGGCTTGAATTTCGACATCTTTCGGCTCGATGCCGGGCAGGGACACGCGGCAGATGAATTTCTTGCCGTCCTTATCGACATACGACTCCACCGCTGGCAGAAAGTCGAATTCCTTATTGGGAACAAATTGCTCCGAAAGCATTGGCTTTCCGAGCAGGATGCGGTTGAAGATCTGATCAAAATCGCGGCGGAAGTCGAAAAGATCCTGGAAAAAATTATCCCGGACTACCAGATTCGTCACAGCAGCTCTCCTTTCTCTAGCAATTTCGTTACGGATATAAAGTTGCTTTGTGTGCCTTCCAAAAGTTCATGCTCCGAGCCGGCGCGTGTGCGGGAAGTGGTCCCGGCTGTCGAGGGCCGGGGCGTCGAACTGCACGGCGCTTCAGGCAGGCTTGGCGCATCGCCGCCGGCCCGGAGAGAAGTACCGCAGGTTCCGCAATGGTCATACCGAAGCGGCCGCTTTATGCGGTCATCGCTTGGTGTAGCCCGCAGGCTGGGCCCGGACTTTCCGCCCCCCGCGCCTTTGTGGCTCTCTCCCATTTGCGGCCCCCCATACTTCTGCGCCATTCTGAGGCCCGCCGGGGGAAGCAGACAGTGATTTCCAATACGGTTCAAAGTGACAACGATCACCCGCCGTCGGCGGGATTTGGTGCCCTCGCGCGAATCTGAATCTGCCCGTAAAATCCTGCATCGAATTGATTTCGCGATACGTCTGAAATACTGTCGCCACAAAGAGCGCGTGGCCAGATGCTCCTTCTGTTCGGCCGCTCTCCCCGGAGAACATTTCTCGATCACGTAGACCTTTGCCGTCGCTCTCAAGTATGCTATCCGGCTGAGAAGACCTCGGGAGTGAAAGATGTGGATTGTTCGGATCGCCCTGCAGCGGCCTTATACGTTCGTTGTCATGGCTCTGCTGATTCTTATTCTTGGCCCGCTCTCGATCAGCCGGACGCCGAAAGACGTTTTTCCCAATATCGCCATCCCGGTCATCAGTGTCGTCTGGGATTATCAGGGTTTTACGCCGCAGGAACTCGACAACCGGATCACTCTTCCGTCCGAACGCTTGCTCTCCACGCTCGTTAACGATATCGAACACATCGAATCGCAGTCGATCAACGGAAAATCCGTAATCAAACTGTTTTTCCATCCGAGTGTGAACATTTCCACGGCAGTAGCTCAGGCCACTGCCTGTTCTCAGACCGTTCTTCGCCTGCTTCCCGCCGGCGCCACTCCTCCCATCGTCATCATTTACAACGCTTCCACCGTTCCCATTCTCCAGTTGGCTCTTTCCGGCAACGGCATGTCCGAACAGCAGGTCACCGACATTGCCATGAACACGATGCGCAATCAGCTCGCGACGGTTCAGGGTGTGTCCATTCCATGGCCCGATGGAGGCCGCGTCCGCCAGGTTCAAGTCGATCTGGATCCCGCGGAATTGCAGTCCAAAGGGCTGTCGCCGGTGGATGTTGTGAATGCCGTCGGTAATCAAAACCTGATTCTTCCTTCAGGCACGGTCAAGATCGGTCCCTTCGAGTACGATGTTGACCTGAACGGCAGTCCCACCGTCGTCGATCAGTTGAATAATTTTCCGGTCAAGACCGTCGGCAACACCGTCATCTATCTCCGCGACGTCGCCCATGTCCGCGACGGATACCCTCCGCAGACAGAAATCGCACGTGTCAACGGCCGGCGCGCTTCCATCCTGACGATCGAAAAGTCGGGAAGCGCTTCGACGCTCGACGTGATCTCTGGAGTTAAGAACGCCCTTCCGCACATCAAGACCATCATGCCCAGCACGCTCGAGGTCCGCCCTCAAGCGGATCAATCCATATTCGTCCGCGCGGCGATTAATGAAGTGGTACGCGAATCGATCATTGCAGCCTGCCTGACGGCTCTCATGATCCTTTTGTTTCTGGGGAGCTGGCGCAGCACGCTGATCATCGCCGTTTCCATCCCTCTTTCGATTCTCACGTCGCTTATCGTCCTTGGCGCGCTCGGGGAGACCATCAACATCATGACCCTCGGCGGTTTAGCTCTCGCCGTTGGCATATTGGTCGACGACGCCACAGTCGCGATCGAAAACATCAATTATCATCTCGAGCAGGGTAAGCAATTGGAGCCTGCGATTCTCGAGGGCGCTCAGCAAATTGCTGTCCCTGCTTTTGTATCCACGCTTGCGATCTGCATCGTTTTCGTTCCCATGTTTTTCCTGACCGGCGTCGCGCGCTATTTGTTCGTGCCGCTTGGCGAAGCGGTCGTTTTTGCCATGCTGGCCTCCTATCTCCTCTCGCGAACGCTCGTTCCCACCATGGCCAAGTATTTGCTTAAGTTCCATCGCTCCGATGAACATAGCGGTCATTACGCAAGCATCAATCCTTTTATTCTGTTGCAGCGCGGTTTTGAGGAAATGTATCAGCATGCCAGAGTGCTCTATCGCGAGCTGCTCGAAGCCTGTGTTGCACGTCGCCGCATCTTCGCGCCCGTTTTTCTTGCGGTCTGCCTCGTCTCCATGGCGTTAATTCCATTCATCGGCGAGGATTTTTTCCCGAGCGTGGATAGCGGTCAGTTCCGCGTCCATCTTCGTGCGCCGACAGGTACGCGCATCGAAGACACTGCCGCTCTATGCGCCCGGGTCGAGGGCACGATTCGTCAGGCCATTGCGCCCGGAGAATTCGATTCCATCATCGACATCATTGGCACGCCTTATAGCAGCATCAACTTGACCTATAGCACTTCGTCTCCGATTGGCCCCGGTGACGGCGACATTCTGGTGTCGCTCAAACCGAAGCATCATCCAACCGCAAAGTACGTTCACGATTTGCGCATCGAGCTGAACCGCGAATATCCCGGCGTCACCTTCGCTTTTTTGCCCGCCGACATTGTCAGCCAGATCCTGAACTTCGGCCTTCCATCTCCCATTGATGTTCAGATCGTGGGCCAGAACCGCGATGCCAATCGTGCTTTCGCCGACCACCTTCTGGAAAAGCTCCGGCAAATTCCCGGACTCGTAGATCTTCGCGTTCAACAGCCTTTCGATTATCCGGATATAAAAGTGAGAGTGGACCGCACGGAGGCGAATCTGTTGGGCCTCTCGCAGCGTGATGTAGCAAGCGACGTGCTTGTTTCGCTGAGCGGAAGCTTCCAGACCACGCCCACGTTCTATCTCGACCCGCAAAATGGCGTCAGCTATCCCATCGCCACGCAGATGCCTCAGTACCGCATCGAATCACTTCAAGATCTCCTGAACATCCCGTTGACCCCTGCAAACGGCGCTCCGCCGCAGATCCTCGGCAACATCGCATCCGTCACGCGCGGCGCGGAAATGGCCGACGTCTCCGATTACAACATTCAGCCCGTCATCGACATTTATGGCACGGCCGAAGGTCGCGACTTAGGCGAGTTGTCTCGAGATATCGACAAGACCCTGGATGCCAGCCGCTCCTCCTTGCCGCACGGCTCTCAACTCATGATTCGCGGCCAGATCGAGACCATGCGTTCCTCTTTCGTCGGATTGCTCGGCGGCCTCGTATTTGCCATTCTGCTGGTTTATTTGCTCATCGTGGTGAACTTCCAATCTTGGCTCGACCCGTTCATCATCATCACCGCGCTGCCGGCGGCATTGGCGGGAATTGTCTGGATCTTATTTGTCACGCGCACGACTCTCAGCGTTCCGGCGCTCACCGGCGCGATTATGTGCATGGGCGTTGCCACGGCCAATAGCATTCTCGTCGTCAGCTTCGCCAAGGAAAAGTTGCACGAAGGCCTGAGTCCCGCCGAGGCTGCCGTCGAAGCGGGCTTCACGCGCTTCCGTCCCGTCCTGATGACCGCTCTTGCTATGATTATCGGCATGGTGCCGATGGCTTTGGCTTTGGGTGAAGGCGGCGAGCAGAACGCTCCTTTGGGCCGCGCCGTGATTGGCGGCCTTCTGTTCGCAACCGTCGCCACGCTGTTTTTTGTACCTGTTTGTTTCAGCATTTTCCATCGGCAGCGGCCGATAGAGACTCCGAGAGAATCGGCGTCAACCTGAGCGATCACTGCGTTTCTCGCAGGGAGAGGTCTATGGGAGTTGGTATTCAACCGGATTCGCCAGCGAGGGAGCAATTCTCCTCTCCTTCGCCGGATTCTCGTTTTCCGAACCCGCAGCGGCAAAATAAGCATGGCTGGCTGTGGCTCACGGTGTTCCTGGTGGTGGCAGCTTTGGTCGTAGTCTGGGGACTTTATTCGCGCTCGAAAGCGAACGCCGCGCTCAAGCAGGATACTGCTTTCCTCGCCGTGCCCACGGTTGCGGTGATCCATCCCGGCAAGGCCGCGCCTCAGCAGGAGATTGTCCTGCCCGCCGATATTCAGCCTTTTTCCGACGCGCCCATCTACGCACGCACCAATGGTTACCTCAAGCACTGGTATTTCGATATCGGCGCGCACGTGAAAAAGGGCCAGCTCCTCGCCGAAATTGACACTCCCGAAGTCGATCAGCAGCTCGCGCAGGCCAGAGCGGATCTTTCCACTGCGCAGGCCAACTATCGCATCGCCCAAATTACTGCGAATCGCTATCAGGCCTTGTTGAATACGAATTCCGTCGCCAAACAGGATGTCGATACTGCCGTCGCCGCTCGCCAGGCCACGCAAACGCAGGTCCAGTCCGCATCCGACAATGTCAAGCGCCTGGAAGAATTGCAGTCCTTCGAAAAAGTCTATGCGCCCTTTGATGGCGTCATCACCGCTCGCAATATCGATGTCGGGAATTTGATCAATGCGGGCAGCGGCACATCGTCCGGCCAGCAGATGTTTCACATTTCCGCCACCAACATCCTTCGTGTCTATGTAAGTGTTCCTCAGATTTATTCCGCCGCCACGAAACCGGGCATGAAGGCTTTTCTCACTCTTCCCGAATTCCCCGGCCGCAAGTTTTATGGAACGCTCGTCCGCACCTCGGAGGCAATCGCCCAGGCTTCTCGCACGCTCCTCATCGAAGTGGACGTCAACAACTCCTCCGGCCAGCTTCTCCCCGGCGCCTATGCGGAAATTCATATCGCTCTTCCCGGAAAAGCTTCCACATACCTTCTGCCGATTACCGCGCTCATCTTCCGCTCCGCGGGCCTTCAAGTAGCCACCGTTGATGACGGCAAGCACGCGAAACTCGTCCCCATCAGTCTCGGTCGCGACTTTGGCACCCACGTGGAAGTCGTTTCCGGCATCACGGATAGCGATCTCATCATTGATAATCCGCCGGATTCGCTCGTCGATGGCGAAGCCGTGCGCATCGATACGCGAGTCTCCAACGAGGATCAGTAGTGAGCGGCTATTTTCATAAGCAGTTCAGTCTGGCGCTTCCCGCGAGGACGCCATTCCGCGAATTGCTGCGCCTTTCGCTCGCAGGCGCGATTTTCGCAGTCCTGCTTTTTGTCGCCGGCTGCACGATCGGCCCCAAATACGCCAAGCCCGCAGCTCCCGCTCCAGCGCCAGACGCCTACAAAGAAGCCGGAGATTTTCAGCCTGCGCAGCCCAGTGATGCTGCTCCTCGCGGCAATTGGTGGGAAGTTTTCCAGGATCCCAAATTAAACGACCTTGAAAAACAAATCGACATCTCCAACCAGAATCTCAAAATCGCCGAGGCTCAATACCAGCAGGCGCGCGCCGCCGTTCGCTACTTTCGCGGCTCCTACTATCCCGTTGTTGGCGTCAATCCGGCCGCTTCGCGCGTAGGTCAGTCCCAAAACAAGGCTCTGTATGGTCCGGGATCAGCGACCGACTACAGTGACCTTCTTCTGCCCGTCGATATCTCCTACGAGCCGGACGTTTGGGGTCAAGTTCGCCGCACCGTCGAGTCCGCCCGCGCAGAGGCCCAGGCCACCGCCGCGGACCTTGCCACGGTCAATCTCAGCCTTCATGCCGAACTGGCGATGGATTATTTCGAATTGCGCGGCCTCGACACGGAAGAGCAGCTTCTCAATAGCACCGTCGAAGCGTTCGAAAATTCAGTGAAGTTAACCCAGGATCGCTTCAAAGGCGGCCTCGCGTCAGAAGTAGACGTCGCTCAGGCGCAAACGCAGCTTGAAACCACTCGCGCTCAGTCCATCGACATCGCTGTCCAGCGCACCGCATTCGAGCATGCGATTGGTGTGTTGATTGGCCAGCCCGCATCCGGCTTTGCGCTTTCTTTCTCGCCTCTGCTCGCTCCGCCGCCGCCCGTACCGCCGGGCCTTCCTTCGCAGTTGCTCGAGCGCCGCCCGGACATCGCTGCCGCTGAGCGCCGGGTCGACGCAGCCAACGCCCAAATCGGCGTCGCGAAGACGGCATACTATCCTTCCATCACGCTCGCCGCCTCGGGCGGCTTCGAAAGCAGCACGCTCACGAATTTGCTCTCTGGCCCCAGCGGCTTGTGGGCCTTTGGCGCCTCAGCTCTCGAAACGATTTTCGAAGGTGGCCGCCGCCACGCCATCACTGCGCAGGCTCAGGCGGCCTTTGATCAATCCGTCGCGTCCTATCGCCAGACAGTTCTTACCGCTTTTCAGGAAGTCGAAGACAATTTGGCCGCGCAGCGCATTTTGCAGCAGGAAACCGTTACGGAAGACGCTGCCGTCGCTGCCGCGCAGCGCTCCCTCGCCCTCTCCAATAATCGCTACACAGGCGGTGTAACTTCCTATCTCGAAGTCATCACTGCGCAGAGCGCCGCGCTGGCCAATGAGCGTGCCGCCGCGGACATTCTGACTCGCCGCGCCGTCGCCAGCGTCTTGCTCATCAAGGCCCTCGGCGGCGGTTGGGATGTCTCCAGTCTGCCTGCGGATTGAACCAGAGGTGAAGCCGCGCTAATCAATTTCGCGGATGCGCTCATCGCCGCTTCTTTTCGTGCTGATCCAACAACTGTCGCAGTTCATCGAGCTCTTTGCGGGAAGTTTTCCGTCTAAAGAGCGCATGCATCATCAATTTCGGATGAACGTTCTCGCGATTCGCCAGCCTCACCCGGCTTCATCGCCTCCCGCACGTTCGCTCGAATCCGTAGCAGCGCTGCAGAGTGAATCTGCGAAACGCGCGACTCGCTGACGCCTAGCATCTCGCCCACGTCTTTCATATTCATTTCTTCCGCGTAGTAAAGCGCCAGCACCCGCCGCTCGTTCTCGTCCAATTTTGTGATGGCTCTGAACATCAGCGTTTTCATCTCTGAGCGTAGGTGCAGAACGAACGGATCGTTTTCCCCGCCGTCCGGGCGGTATTGCGCAGCGTCATACGCGCGGCTTTCCGGTTCATCGTCAAAATCGTCGAGGCTCCCGAGCCGCAACCCCCGAATTTCGCCGAGCAGGCGCTGTAGCTCCGCGGTTTCCATCCGCAATTCATCCGAAATCTCAGTCACAGACGGCGCTCGATGCAGCTCGCCTCTCAATTTCACGATGGCTTCTTCGATCCGTCGTCCTTGCCGCCGCAGGCGCCGCGAGCCCCAGTCCAGCGCGCGAATGCTGTCGAGAATCGCGCCGCGGATGCGGAACTTCGCGAAAGATTGGAGTTGCACATTCCTTTTCGGATCAAAACGCTCCAGCGCCTCGATCAATCCAATAACTCCCGCATGGATTAAATCCTCGAGCGGCACGTACGCTGGCAAGCCGGCATGAATTCGCTGCGCGATGTACTGCACCTGCGGAAGATGCTCGAGCAGCAAATGCTCGCGCGCGCCGGAGTCCATTTGCCACGCAGCCGGAGCCGCGCAATCCGCATTCGCCACGCGGTCGCTTGGTCTGCCCGCGTGTGCCGGCCGGTAAAAAGATGCTGCCTCTCGTCCGCGCTCAGCGACGGTGCTGCGCCCTTGCGCTTTTTCCGCGCTCGCTTTCTCCGCTTCGAGACTCTTGTTCAAACAGCTCGCGACGGGCTGTTCGTCTTCCGCGACAAGGATGCGCACGCTCGGCAAAGGGAATGGAAGATCTTTCTGGAAGGGAATTCCAGTATGACGATGCGCGCTTTCGCAGTCAAGCCGCACCTCTGCCGGAAAGTTTAGACTTAGCGCACATGAGATCGGCCTCTTGTCTCAGCCAAAAGCAGGAATCAATGCGGGAACAGAGTCCCATTTCGGAAGAGCTATGCCGCGCCCCGCGGCGTGTTCGCAACCCAGACTGTTCCTTTGATTGCAGCGCCAGCATCAAATCCTCTATACTTCAAGGGTAAACGGAAGCCTCTCGGGGGCCTTGCGAAAGAACACCAGATCGGCTGAAGAAAGCGCATCTCCCGCTCACGCACGGGGAAAATGACAGACATCAGCGAGCGACTCAAAAAGAAAATTCAAGCGGAAATCGCCGGACTCGAGCATGAACTCCACAGCGAGCTTCCCAAGGAGTTGATGAAGGCTCGCGCTCACGGCGATCTTTCCGAAAACGCCGAATACAAATACGCCAAGGAACGCCAGTCCTTCGTTTCCGCCCGGCTCGGCCAGTTGCATCACCGTATGGCTGAAATCTCCCTGGTGAACCTGAATAACCTCCCCAAAGACCGTGCTGCCTATGGGTCAACAGTCACCCTCTTGGATATTGGCAAATCGCAGAAGACCGAGTATAAGCTCGTAACTGCCGAGGAGGCCGACGTGTCCAAGGGCTTGATTTCCACTTCTTCTCCCATTGGCCGCGCGCTTCTGGGCAAAAAAGTCGGCGACGAAGTGAAAGTCCAGACGCCCGCCGGTCTCAAGGAATTTGAAGTTACCGAGCTTTCGACGATCTATGACGAGGTTTAAGGAGTAGAGCGCCGCCACATGCGGATCGAAAATTTTGCCCGGCCGTTTCGCCGGATCTTGGATCGCGCCGTTGCACTCTTGGCGAAGGCGCGCATCCCCGCAAGTCTCCTGACTCTCACCGGATTCGCTTTCTGTCTCGCTGCCGCGGTGTTTTTTGGCCTGGGCCGCTTCACCGCCGCGGGAATCGCCATGATTCCGGCAGCCGTTTGCGATTTGCTTGCCCGCCCGCTGGCGCGCCGTCAGCCGCAAATTAGTTTGTTCACGGCATTTCTGAAGTCCGTTCTGCATCGCTATGCCGATCTCGCCGTGTTCCTCGGCTTGCTGGTTTACTATTCGACGGTCAATCGTTTCTGGCTGGCGCTTTTGACCGGCATCGCCCTCGCCGGCGCTGTGATGGTCAGCTATTCGCAGGCCCGCGCGGAATCTTTGATTGATCGCTGCCGCGTCGGATTTTGGGATCGTCCCGAGCGCCTCGGCCTTCTGATTTTGGGCGCCGTTTTCGGCCGCGTTCCGATCGCCCTGCTGATTCTCGCCATCGGCCCCAACGTGACTGTCGTTCATCGTATCTGGCACACCTGGAAAGAAACCGAAGGCCGCCGCGCTGCTGCCGAAGGGAATGTTTCCGCCGCTCAAACTTCCGACTCCAAGTCGTCCCAATCTGCCCAGCCCGCGGCGCAGCACGAAATGACCGAGCTGATCGCGCGCACCGCAAGGCGAGGCGCGTGAACGTGCGCGGGCCTCTGGCTCTCGTCGGCATTCTCGTCGTCCTCGCTGGCCTGCATCTTTTGTGGCAATCGCGTCATCAGATTTTTTTCTGGCTCGAAACGTATCTCCGAATTTTTCGCTCTTCGCTTCGTGCTCCGCGCGAAAAAATTGAGCGGCCCAAGGCCGTTCGCTTCGCCGCCGAGCGCGAGCATGTTCTGCGTCTTCTCCTCGGGCTTAGCCTCGTCCTGATCGTTGGGCCCGTTCTCATTTTCCTAGGCCTGACGTTCTGACGTGAATTCTCAACCCTTTTCCCTCATCGTTCACGGCGGCGCTTGGAACATTCCAGACGCGGCCGTTGCCGATTGCCGCGCTGGAATTCGCCGCGCGCTGGAAATCGGCCGCGACATTCTCGCCCGTGGCGGCTCGGCAATGGACGCCGTCGAAGCTGCCATCGTCGTTCTCGAAGACGACATCACCTTTGACGCAGGCATCGGTTCGCATCTCAATCGCGATGGCCATGTGCAGCTCGACGCCATCGTCATGGATGGCGCAACGCTCGATGCCGGAGCCGTCGCCGCCGTCGAACGCATCCGCAATCCCATTCGCCTCGCGCGCAAAATCATGGAGTCGAGCGACCATGTGCTTCTCGCCGGCGCTGGCGCGGAATTGTTCGCTCGCGAAAATGGATTTCCGCTCTGCGATCCCGCCGAGTTGATCATCGACCGCGAACGCGCCGCATGGCAGCGGTGCAAAAGCGAAGGCCATTCGTCGGAATTTCACTTCGGCGATAAACACGGAACGGTCGGCGCCGTCGCTCGCGATGCGCGTGGCAAAATCGCCGCGGGTACTTCCACCGGCGGCACGTGCTGCAAATTTCCCGGACGCGTCGGCGACGCGCCGTTGGTGGGCTGCGGATGTTACGCCGATGCGGAGGCCGGCGGAGTTTCCTGCACCGGCCACGGCGAAGCCATCATGAAAATCGTCATGGCCAAGACCGCTGCGGATCTGCTTCACTCCGGCAAGCCGCCGCAGGACACCGCGCAGGAGTGCATTCGCCTGCTGGATCGCCGCGCGCATGGCACCGGCGGCTTGATTCTTCTCGACCGCGACGGCAATCCCGGCGCGGCGTTCAGCACATCGCACATGGCTTACGGTTATCTCGAGCGCGACGGCTCATTCTTCATCGCGCCATAATTTCGCTGCTCGAATTTGCTCGCAGGAATTGTTTCGGGCAAAAAATTTTTCGCGCGAAAAAAACGCCGGGCCGAAGGAGAGTGACGGCCCGGCGGAATTGCATCTGCACCCAAATTCCAAATCTACAGCCGCGGCAACTTCCGCAATTTTAATTCGCGGAATTTCGCGCGAAGACCCAGCGTCGCCGCGCCGCGAATCCCAGCGCCAGCAAGCCAGTCACAAACAGTGCCAGCGTCCCCGGCTCTGGCGTCGCAGACGTCGCCGAAAGTCCTGCCAGCGTCACGTTGCTTCCGCACGGCCCAAGCGGCGCCGACGGGTTCGCTCCGCACGGCGAAAGCAGAACCAAAAACTGGTCTCCCGAATTCAAACTAAACGTCGAGGAGTACTGTTGCGGATTGCCAGGGAGAGTTCCAGGGTTTCCCACCCACGCCTTTGTGTTCGTCAGGCCGTCCAGCGTGAACGTGCCGCTCAAGAAAGGATTTGCCGCATATCCCAGCGCCGCGTAAGCTTCACCCGGCTGCCAGCTTCCGAAGTCTAGCGTGATGGAAGTCGCGCCGAGCTTGAGAAGATTGCTGAGGTCGAGGCCGATCAGAAAATCCGCGCTTGTAGAATCCATGCCGATTTCATGATCCGTTTCTCCCGCCAGCCCCAATCCCACTTCCGACCCGCCGTCGCTCTTCTGGTAGAGATCCGAGGCCGCGCAGCCGGAAAGCGTCCCGCTCGTCGTCGCGTCCGTCGCCGAGCACTCGTAACCATACGCCGTAATCGTCGCGCTACCGGAAGTGTAGCTGGCGCTCGTGCCCAGCGGACCATCCGGTCCGCCAAATCCCATCGAGATATTCACATTTCCCGCAAATGCCGGCGCTGCCGCGAAAGCCGCCAATCCCAGCGTCAAAACCGCATTCCTGAGTCGCATCTGGCCCCCTGATCGAATATCGCTGATCTGTGTAGCATTTTGGCTGCCAGCCTTGGGACTTTCCATTTCGCTAAGTCTCTCATGATAAAGAACTAAACTGAAGCAAGCCTAGTTCCATTTTGGAATGCGCAAACTTTTTACCCCTAGTTCCAATCGCCTGCGCTTTTGGTGGTTCCCGGGAGGGTGCGAATCAGCCCTCAGCCCGCAAGACGGAATGCAAAAGCTGTCAACTAGAGATTTTACGATCCTTTGTTTTGTGTACGTTACGAGAAATTGACTCGATTTTGGCGTCCCGATCAAGATCTCGCGGATTTCGGGTATTTCCTCCGTGTGAGGGTCGCTCCCGGCCCGCCCCCCGCCGCCGCGGGCAAGCGGCAGGCAGGCAACCAGCTTTCGGCGGCGGGTTTTTCTAGGGCGCTGATCTTTATTACTAGTTGATTGACTATTGAATAATTGTAGCGTAGGCTCGCCGTACTTTTTCCGGAGGTGTTTCCGTGGAAAAGGTCCGACCACACCCTGATTCAGAGAGCAGGCATTGTAACTACGAGATTGCTCCGCCCGCAGAGCATCAAACGCTCTCTTTTTTCACTCGCGCTCCTGCCGCATCCAAATTTAAAAGCACCGCGGAATTGGTTGAGCATCTTGCCGAGCCCGGTGTGGTCGATAAGCGCGCCATTTGGATCGTCCACGGCATGGGCCAGCAGGTTCCATTTGAAACGCTCGACTCTCTTACAGAAGGCATCCTCTCAGTCACCGACGCCGCCGAAAATCCCGCCAACGTGAAGCCGCCGCGCGTCGGGACTACCAAATTCACAGACACCACTGATCCCACCAAGATTCAGGTAGTCCAGCGAGTCGAAGTCGATCTTCCGCGCAGATTGGGAACTCCCACGACAAGAGAACTGCATCTTTATGAAGCGTATTGGGCTCCGCTCACCGAGGGGGTTCCCAAACTCGCCGACGTCATATCGTTCTTTTTTAACGGCGGCCTGCGCGGCATCCTGAACTGTCGCAAACCTTTCCGCCGCGCCATGTTTCCTGACGATACTTCCCCCATCCTGGATCCCGACGTTAAGGAAGGGAAGTGCGCGCAAGGTTTCTGGAATTTCAAGATTCCCAAACGAGCCGCCTTTGAGATTGTTCTTACTTTACTGCTCCTTGTGGCGCTCGGCGCAATCAATGCCGTAATTCTGGCGGCCTCGGCGGCCCACTTGAAGTTTTCGTTCTTCGGGCCGTGGCCCATCTCTCAGTATTGGAATCAAGTCACGGCCATCGCCACAGCGGTTTTCGCTCTCGTCTTCACCTTCGGCGCGATGCTGTTCCTCGCGGAGATGAGCGCGGTCGGAAAGCTGCCGCGGGTGGCGAAGCGCATTATCTGGCTGTTTTCCTGGACTGGGCTAATAATTACATCCCTTTCGATTCTGACTGGCGCCGCGTGCATGTCGCTGGTCACTCGTTCTGCATTGATCGCCAAAGGTTTGCAAGGCATACACTACCGCGCCACGCAGTTCGTTTCCACATCCGCGATTCTCGCGGCCTTGTTTCTTTGCCTTTTCGCGATGTGGCGGCGGGCAGTCTCGAAGTCGAAGGGAGTTGCTTATCGCGAGAAAGGGCATCCGCTCCCAATTTTCGTTGCCGTTTCCATCGTTCAGCTCGGGCTTTTGATTCTCTTGGGCCTCTTGATCTTCGTGAAATCTCACTGGTACTTCGATCCGAGCAAGCTGGCGTCCTGTTTGCAGAAGGTGATTGACCTCATAGCGAATCCATTCTGGGTGTGGCCGGTTCTGCTGCTTGTCAGCAAGCTGGTTCGTGACATCATGGTCGAGTATCCCGGCGACGTCGCCGTGTACGTCACGCCGAACACACTCGATCGCTTCGACGAGGTGCGCAAGAAGATCAAGCAACTCGCCCTCGATACCCTCGCGCCTTTATACTCTGCGCGCGCTGGGAATTCACAATTTCCGCTCTATTCCAAAGTCGGCGTCGTCGGTCATTCTCTCGGTTCGGTCATCGCTTACGACACGCTGAATAAGCTCCTCACACTCGACGAACTCATCGACAACGAGCTTGATGTTGCGGGCCGTACGCGGATTCTTGCGACGTTCGGCTCGCCGCTGGACAAAACGGCCTTCTTTTTCAATATCCAGGGCAAAGATACCTTTCACATACGCGAGCAGCTCGCCGCGTCCGTGCAGCCCCTTATCCAGGACTACGCGAGATTCCGCCAGTTCCCCTGGGTCAATGTTTACTCCCCCAGCGACATTATCTGCGGCGAGTTGAAGTTCTACGACATCATCAATCCGGGTCCGTACATTCCTCCGGGCGTCGACAATGTAAAGGATCCCGACGCCGTGGTTCCTCTCATCGCCCACGTCGAATACTGGAAGAACCCCACCCTGTGGGATCGCCTCTTCCGCGAAATCACTACCTGAATTGAACGAAGCCGGCATCTTCTCTCGAAGCAGCGCGGCGGTTGCTGGTGCGATTCTCATGTGCTAGCATCCGGGGATTCCGCAGGGGGCGAACGGCTTGCCGATGCGCCTCAGAAATGTTTGTGAACGCTGCTTTACTTTCGGCCCACAGGCCGCCGCTAAAATACTGCAAACATCCGAAAAGTTTCATCGCATAAGCGCCGCATCATTTTCTTCATCGATTTCTGGCGGTCGCGCGAATTGTTCGCGCCATGCGCGAGCTGCCGACGATCTTCGGCCGTTCGAGGCCAACGAGGTGAAACATGAAAACGTATAACACGGAGCAAATTCGAAACGTGGGCATTGTAGGCCACGGCGACACGGGGAAGACGCAGCTCGTGTCGTCGATGCTGTTCACTGCGGGAATGACGCAGCGGCTGGGCAAAGTCACCGAAGGGTCCACGGTCACGGACTGGGACGAAGAAGAAATCGCCCGCAAAATATCGATTCAGACGGGAATCGCCTACGCCGAGTGGCAGGGAACAAAAATCAATTTTCTGGACACGCCGGGATATTCCACATTCGTGAACGACACGAAAGCCGCGCTGATCGCCGCGGACGCGGCGCTGATTCTGGTGGATGCTTCGGCCGGCTGCCAGGTGGTGACGGAAAAAGTGTGGGACTACGCGACGGAGTACGAGCTGCCGCGCGCGTTTGTCGTCAACTGGATGGATCGCGAGCTGGCCAGTTTCGAGCGCGCGCTGGAGTCGATTCAGCAGGTTTTTGGGCGCGGCGCAGTGCCGGTGCAGTTGCCGATCGGCGCGGAGAAAAATTTCAAGGGCATGATTGACCTCATCGCGATGAAGGCGCTCATGTACGCGCCGGACGGCGACGGCAAAGCGAAAGTCGAGGAAATTCCCGCGGACATGGCCGAAGCCGCGAAGGCCGCGCACGAAGCGCTCGTCGAAATGGTCGCGGAGGGCGACGACGAGCTGATGCAGGAATTTTTCGACAAAGGCACGCTGCCGGTCGAAGATTTGAAAAAAGGCCTGCACAAAGCGGTCCTCGAGCGGCGGATTTTCCCCGTGCTGGTGAGCGCGGCACTGCGAAATATCGGGAGCGACGCGATCCTGGATTTCATCGTCGAGGAATTTCCGTCGCCCGTGGCGCGCGGGAAGGCCATCGGTTTCAAGGGCGCGGAGCGCAAAGGCGAGAGCGTCGAGCGCACCGTCGCCGACAAAGAGCCGCTTTCGGTTTTCGTCTTCAAGACGATTGCCGACGCGTTCGCCGGGCGCATCAGCTATTTCAAAGTGATGAGCGGCGTGCTGCACAACGACGCCAACGTCGCGAACTTCGACCGCAATTCGACCGAGCGATTTCAGCATCTCGAAGTGCGCCAGGGAAAAACAGCCACAGCCATTGCCGAGCTGCACGCCGGCGACCTCGGAACGATCGCGAAGCTGAAAGATACGACGACCGGCGACACGCTCGGCGACAAGGCCGCGACAATTTTTTATCCCATGGCGCGCATTCCCGAGCCGTCCATCACGTTTGCCATCGAGCCGAAGACGCGCGCGGACGAAGATCGCATCGGCGTGGCGATTCACCGCATCCTCGAAGAGGATCCCGCGCTGCGCTTCAGCCGCGATCCGCAGACGAAGGAATTTTTGCTCGCCGGCGCGGGGCAGCAGCATATCGAAGTCGTGGTCGCCAAGCTCCGCAAACGCTATCACGTCGAGCTGACGCTCAAGCCGCCGAAGGTGCCCTATCGCGAAACGATTCGCGGCAAGGCCGATGCGGAAGGCAAGCACAAAAAGCAGACCGGCGGCCACGGTCAATTCGGATTGTGCCGCATCAAGATGGAGCCGCTGCCGCGCGGCGCGGGTTTCGAATTCGTCGACGATATTTTCGGCGGCGCGATTCCCAAGAACTGGATTCCTTCGGTCGAGAAGGGAATTCACGACGCGGCCGAGCGCGGCTATCTCGCCGGATTTCCCGTGGTGGATTTTCGCGCCAGCCTCTACGACGGCAAGTATCACGACGTGGATTCGTCGGACATTGCGTTCAAGATCGCCGGCGCGCTGGCATTCAAGGAAGCGATGAAGCAGGCGCGGCCGGCGCTGCTCGAGCCCATCATGAAAGTGGAAGTCTACGCGCCGGATCAGTATTCCGGCGACATCATGGGGAATATCAGTTCAAGGCGCGGGCGCATCAGCGGGAGCGAGGCGCGCGGGCACAATGTCGTGGTGCGCGCGCAAGTGCCGCTGGCGGAAATGCTCAGCTACGCGAACGATTTGACGTCCATGACCCAGGGGCGCGCGGGCTATTCCATGGAATTTTCGCACTACGATTTCGTGCCCGCGGAAATCGCGGAGAAAATCATCGCCGCGCATAAGCCGCACGCCGCGGAAGATGAGGAGGCTGCCTCCGCCGCCAACGGCCACTGATATTTTCTTGTCATTCCGAACCGGCCGTATTTTGGCCGTGTGAGCCTGCCTGCCACAGGCAGGGAATCTGCTGTTGCTGTTTTTTTCGTAGCGGCGGGGCTTGTCCTGCTCGCGCAACTCGCTCTGTTGGAGTGCGGCTTGTCCTGAGCGTAGCCGAAGGGCGGTCCGCTTCGCGGATTCCGGCTTGCCCGCCGTGGCAGGCGCAACCGGAACCTGCCTGCCGCAGGCAGGCTCGACGCCGCTTTGCCTCGGCTGTGGAATATCCCCGAGATGTTGCCTCGCTCGACTCAATCTCTTTCGGGCTCAGGGCGATCTCCGTCTGCTCGCCTTCCTCGGCCACGGCCACTACCGACTTTCGTAGGGGCGCTGCTTGCTGCGCCCGCTGCATTTCGTAGGGGCAGGGCTTGCCCCGCCTGCGCGACTCTCCCGAGTCGCGTTTTGACTCCTATAACTGCCCTGCTACTCTAACCACTTAATATATAATCGCGGCATCCCCACCTATTCGGCTTCTTCCCGTCCTTCCATCCGTCTCGCACACTACAACTACTCCGATGCCGCTTATTACTTCTTCACCCTCTGCGTCGCAGGCCATAAATCGATTCTCGGACGCGTCGTTGATTGCAAAATGGAATGCAATCGTGCCGGCGATGCTGTGTGGTCTGTATGGTGTGAGCTTCCGACGCGCTTTCCAATTGTCGAACTGGATGCATTCGTAGTCATGCCGAATCACGTACACGGAATCATATTTCTGTCCCGGCCCCAGACGTCAACGGGCCTGAGGCCCGCGGGCAGGGCGAGCCCTGCCCCTACGAGGACCATCGCGAACACGGATCGTAGGGGCGACCCTTGGGTCGCCCGCGCCTGCCCGCCAGGGCGGGCGACTCCCCAGAGTCGCGACGTCCCTAAACCCGTATCTCTCGGTCAGGTCATCGGTGCCTTCAAATCCCTCTCCACCGCTGCAGTCAATCGCGCTCTCCACCGCACCGGCTCCCTCTGGCAACGCAACTACTATGAACACATCATCCGCTCTGGCGATGAACTCGACGCGATCCGCCTCTACATCGCGCACAATCCC
>DASYYH010000022.1 GCA_035934015.1 Candidatus Acidiferrales bacterium | reverse complement strand
AGATGGGTGGTCGTGGTCTTGCCGTTAGTTCCCGTTACTCCGACGAGGCGCAGCGCGTCCGCGGGATGCCGGTAGAAATTCGCGCTTGCGGTTGCAAGAACTCGCCGCTGCGCTTCGGGCAGGATCTGGATCCACGCACTGTCCGGATTCACGGCGGAATCGCGCGGCGATTCGCTGGCAACAGCTACCACGCCGCGATTCAAGGCGTCGGCGATGAATTTATTTCCGTCATCTTTTTCGCCTTTCAGAGCGAAAAAGAGCGAATCCGCGGTAACTTTGCGGCTATCGTAAACGATTGCGCTCACATCGACGTCCGTGCGCGCGCTGATCGAGGCGATTTCCGCGCCATTGAATAGTTCGGAGATTTTCATTCCACGCTCAGCCAATCCCGTTCCGCCAGCATAATCTTTCGAAGACTCCATTTGAGACGCACGGTTTCGCATTCGACCCTCACCATCGCGTTCCGGGCCGGGAAGCGGCGGAATCGCCGCCCTGCGAAAAGTGAACGGTTACCTTTGTTCCCGGGAGCACATGGGTACCTGCATCCGGAGTCTGATCCGTTGCAATCCCGTCGCCAATCAAGATGGGCATCAAGCCGAGGTGCGAGCAAGATTCGGTTACGCCGCGCACCGTTTGCCCGACGAGCTTGGGGACTATCACTGCCTGGCCCTCGGCAAGGGCGACGGTGGTCGATTCCGGTACAGTGGCGCCCAACATTTTCCGCGGCGGATTATCCAATTGACGGGAAGCCCGGCGCTTTGCGGCCAACGCCTGTCCGGGGAGCATCAGTCCTTTCTTTCGAAGAGCCGCCATTTCGAGCGCCGGGGGCTCTGGCATGTCGTGGGGCACATTCAAGTAGGCCAGGGTCTGCTCGGCCACTTCTTTAAATATTGGCCCAGCAGTAGGTCCTCCTTCCTGTCCATTTTCGGGCGAGTCAAGATTCACCAGAATGGTCACGACAGGATTGTTTAGAGGGGCGAAACCGATGAAGGAGTCCTCGTAGGCCCTCTTCGCGTACCGACCCGTTGCCGGATCGATTTTCTGCGCCGTGCCGGTCTTGCCAGCAGCGGTATAACCAAGAGGCTGAGCAAATCCCTTCCCGGTCCCCTGCAGAATTACCTGCTCCATCATTTCGCGCATGGTGGCCGCGGTTCTTTCATCAATCACGCGCCGTGGATCGGGCTGGCCCTGCAACATGACTTCGCCACCGCGCACGACTTTGCGGATGACCTGAGGGCTTCGCAGGAGGCCGCCATTCGCGATAGCCGATTCGGCGGAAATCATCTGCACCGGCGTGACGCTGAGCTCCTGCCCAATGGCGGTGTAGCCTATGGAGGTGGCGGTCCAGTCATCGAGGGGGCGCAGGAGGCCGCGGTTCTCTCCCGGCAACTTGATTCCCGTTGGCTGTCCGAAGCCGAAGCTGCGTATGTATTCGTAATACTTCGGCGCGCCGAGGCGCAGCGCGATTTTGATTGAGCCCACGTCGCTTGAGAAGGCGAGGATTTGTTCCACGGAAAGCAAACCGTAAGCCTTGTGGTCGTGTATCAGCCGGCCCGCGACAACAATCGATCCCATCTGGCAATCCACGAGTTCGCTGGGGCGGGCTACACCTTCTTCGATGGCGGCTGAGAGCAAAATGGTTTTGAATATCGAACCGGGTTCGTACGCGTCGGCGACGGCGCGCTCGACGCGGTCCTCGGGACGGTAATTTCCCGCATCGTTGGGATCAAACGTGGGCCAATCAGCGACCGCCAGCAGTTCTCCCGTGTTTGGATCTTGCACGACAACGGAGCCGCCTTTGGCGTGAGTACGCGCAATGCCAGAGGCGAGAGCCTTTTCGGCGATGAATTGAATTGTCTGGTCGATCGTAAGGACGACATTGTCTCCCTTGTCCGCCGAGTTCTCGCTGCGGTCAAACCACCGCTGGCGGGCATCGGCCATAACGAGCATGCGGCTCGGTTTTCCTCGGACCAGTTTGTCAAGGGAGTATTCGACGCCGCCGAGACCGTGTTCGTCCACGTCCACGTAACCCAGAACGCTGGCAGCAAGGTCGTGCTCGGGGTAGAAGCGCTTGTTCTCTTTCTGGAAGTAGATGCCGCGCAGATTCAGGGCTTCGATGCGCGCCCGCTGCTGGGGAGTGATCTTCCGCGCGATCCACGCGAACGAGCGCGAGGACTTCAGATGCTCCTCAATTTCGTCTTCGGATTTATTGAGAATGCGCGAAAGCAGCCGCGCAACCATTTCCGGATCTGAGATTTCATCCGGATCAGCAAAACAGGAATCAACAGGGATGCTCATGGCCAGTTCGCGGCCATTCCGGTCGTAAATTACGCCGCGAGTGGGGCTGATTTCGATGATGCGTTCCTGCTGACGGTTTGCGCGGGTCAGGTATTCCTGATAGCTGAAGAGCTGAAGATAAGTGAGGCGGGCCAGAACGGCGCCCATCCACACGACCGCAAAGCAGAAAATCAGCAAAAAACGGAAACGGGGACCGCGTTGCTCCATGGGCTCCGGCCTGCGTCCGGTGCAGATTTCATCTCACAATGCCTCGGCCCGCTGCACGACCCCGATGCCTGGCGGCCTCATGCGCCCCGGCAGGGCGCTTCACCGAATCCTGAAGCCTCATCACGGCCGCGATGTCTGTGCCGCCTTCACGAGCGCGGGAACGCGCGCCTGCGCCAGATAAGAATTGCGCGAAAGATCCGCCGGGACGTATTGCGCCGGAACGGAAACCGTCATCCCAAGCTGCTGGCGAGCAATGGCATCAATCCGCATGGGCGAACTGAGCGACGCCGCCTCCAGATGCAGCTGCTGGTTCAGTTCGACGGCTTGCGCGTGCCGCGCCTGGACGTCTTCGAGTTGGTAGCGAAGCTGGATATCCTGGAAATGCTGCCAGGCATAAATCAGGCAGAAACTCGCGAGCACTGCCGCCCAGAATACGCGCCGCGCACAATCCCGTACGCGCCGAGGCGCAGCCTGCCGAACCAGCCGTGAATTATCAATGCGCTTCCTGGTGTGATATTCCGTCATGCTATCTCCGTTGCCCGCCACGCCGGGTTCCCGGGCGCCCGTTTTTCGATGACCCGTAATTTCGCGCTGCGCGCACGCGGATTCGATCGAATTTCCGTTTCATCGGGCTGGAGCACTTTTTTGGTGAGGATCGCGAATTCGCCGGTCCGCGCCAACTGCTGAAAGGCGCGCTTGACCATGCGATCTTCCAGCGAGTGATAGCTCAACATCGCCCATCTCGCTTGCGAAGCTAAAGTGGCGGGGGTCCGACTGAGAAACTGCCCGAGTTCCTCCAACTCTCGATTCACCGCTATCCGCAGCGCCAGAAACGTTTTTGTCGCGGGATGCAGTCTCTGCCTTCCCCTTGCTTTTCGGGCCCCTGCCAC